>CALJPB010000222.1 GCA_937981305.1 uncultured Selenomonas sp. | reverse complement strand
CTTCAAGGGACTCTCGAAGGGACCCTCGGCGAACTATCTCACCATTGACGCACTCGACCCGAACGTGCAGGAGCAGGAGTTCAAGGCCTGCCTTGCCAACGTCAAACGATTGTAGCTCCTCTGCGGCACGTCCGCCGAGGATGAGCCGTAAAGAAGAACAACCAAAGAGAAACGTCTGAAAAGACAGGGAGATCCCTTTTATGAAACCGATGAAAACCGATCCGATGAAGCGCTTCCTCAAGCAGCATCCGTTCCTCGTCGAGGCGGAGCGTATTCACCGTCTCGTTGACGAGGCGGTCGGCACACCGGAGCCGATCCGGTTGCCCGAGCGCGCTGTCGCTAAGACGTTGGCGGAAAAACTGCCCATCCTGCAGCAGGCAACCTACAAGAGCCGCATGGTGCGTGCGGTCTACATGATGCAGGAGGAGGTCTTTGCCCGCATTGCGGAGGCGGAGGTTCCGCCGCTCATGCAGGAGTCGGCACGCGAGTATCTCGCTGTGCTGAAGAAGCTGCGCAAGGCGGCAAAGGAAGAATTCATCATCGCCGCACTCACGCAGGACAAGGAGGCGTTTGCGGCGTTGTGCGAGCAGCACGCGCTCAACGAGGGCTTTATCCGCAGTACGACATGGAGGATGATCGCCGCGCTCGTACCCGCAGAACTGAAGAATCCGGACGGGTGGAATCCCGATCGTGACAAGCCGCGTTTCCGTGAGAACTTCTGCCCCGTGTGTGGGCGGCGGCCCGTGCTCGCGGATCTCCGCAAGCATCGAGAGGGACGTACGCGCGACCTTGTCTGCGGCGGCTGCGATACACGCTGGCTCTTCGCTCGTGTCGGTTGTGTGTACTGCGGCAACGAGAATCTGGAGAAGATGCATACGCTCGAACCGACAGACAGTGATCTGATGCGTCTTGATATCTGCGATGAATGCAACAGTTATATCAAGACCTATCGTGGTCCTGTCGGCGGCAGCCCTGCCGATGTAATCTATCGGCAGGATTGGGCGAGTGTCCATCTCGATCTCCTAGCCGAGGAGAAGGGGCTTCATAAAAAGGGCAACCCAATATTGGAATAAACAGCTACTAAGATAAGGAGAGGAGCGAACGTCATGACACAGGAAATCGCAATGCTGCATGATATGTCGCGCTGCACTGCGTGTCGCGGCTGCATGGTGGCTTGCAAACAGTGGCACGACCTGCCGCCCGATATGGACACACCGTTCGAGGGAGAGTACCAATCCCACAAGGATCTCAGCTCTCGTGTCTATACGCTCATCGAGATGAAGGAGCGTATTGACGACAAGGGGAAATTCCACTGGGATTTCTTCAAGAAGAACTGCTTCCACTGCGGTGATCCCGCCTGTGCGAAGGGCTGCCCCGAGAATGCCATCAATCGCAATGACAACGGCACGGTCGTTATCGACGAGTCGAAATGTGTCGGCTGTCACTACTGTGAGCACAACTGCCCGTGGCACATCCCCAAGATTGACGAGATCCGTCACAAGTCCACGAAGTGCGATCTCTGCTACGACCGCATCGCGCATGGCTACGAGACAACGGGGGAGATCCTGAAGCCCTCGTGCGCCAAGACCTGTACCTCGCACGCGCTCGAGTTCGGCACCATCGAGGAGATGAAGCAGCTCGCAGCGGAGCGCCTCGCGATGATCCAGCCGAACCATCCGAACGCGAATATCTACTGCCCCGAGGGAGTCGGCGGCACGCATATGATCTACGTCCTGCCCGACAAACCGGAGGTGTTCGGTCTGCCGGCGAACCCAGTTACGCCGCTCTCGATCGACCTCTGGAAGGCAGGCCGCACCTTTACGAAACTTGCCATCGGCGGCGCTGCTGCCGGTATCGTCGGCGCTATGGTGCTCAGCAAGATGGTTAAATCGAGCGCCAAGAGTGCGGCGAAGGAACAGGAGAAGGGGTGAGCACAATGCTGATCAACAAGAAATTTGTTCCGCGCCATCAGAAGACATTTGCGCTCTGTCACTGGCTGAACGCATTTGCGTTCTTCATGCTCTTCCTCACGGCGCTGCCGCTGTATGCGGATACGTTCCGCTTCATGTACAACATCTTCGGTGACAAGACCCTCATGTATGCACACCGCGTGTTCGGTGTCATCTTTATTGCAACTCCGATCATCGGCTTCTTCATCGCACGTGAGGGCTATATGACGATGATCAAGGAAGTCTTCCGCTTCGGCAAGAAGGACATGGAGTTCATGCAGAAGTTCCCGATCGAGCTGATGGGCAAGGATCCCCATATGCCGCCGCAGGGCTTCTACAACGGCGGCGAGAAGATGAACATCGCGCTTCAGCTTGCGCTCGCCCTCGTCATCGCCCTCTCGGGCGTGATTCTCTGGATGGGCGACAGCATCCTGCCCGCGTCCATCACGGCACTTGCCATCCCCGTGCACAGCATCGCGGCTGCGGTCTGCTTTGCTGCGGCACTCGGACACATCTATCTTGCGGCAGGGGTCAATCCGGACTCCCTGCACGGCATGAAGGACGGTACGATCAAGGCATCCTACGCGGCGCATCACCACGGCGCATGGGTGAACGAACTCATCGCGCAGGGCGTTGTCACGCGCGAGGAGATCGCACAGGCAGAGAAGGAAGATCATCACTGAGCGTTATCCCCGATGAAAGGAGCTGCTGCACGAGGACAATATCGTCTTCGTGCAGCAGCTATCCTTTCACTGGAAAGGACAATCTCAAAAAAGCCGCCACAATGCAGCGCATTGCGCGGCTTTTTTTTTACGTATATTTATGGTATGATGGCATGGCGAATCAACTTCGGGGGGGGAGCATAATACGATGAAAAATGTTCGCGCGACTGTGCAGGGGCGGATCGGGTACGTTGCCCTCTGGATGTTCGTCGTCATCGTTGTACTGACGTTTCGCTATGCCTATCTGCAAGTCGTTCAGGGAGATGCCTTGGCACAGCGGATGCGCGACCAGAGTGGCTACGAGTACCGCATTCAGTCCCTGCGCGGTGCGATTCTCGACCGAAACGGCAAGGAGCTTGCCGTCAGCAGCATGACGAAATCGCTGTTTATTGATCCAAATCATGTCTATGATGCGCACGATCCTACGGAGATTGCTGCCGATATCGCGCCCCTCCTCGGCCTTACGGAGCAGGATGTTCTCGACGACATCGCTGTCGGCGGTGGCTTCGTCTGGGTCAAGCGGCGGCTTGAACACACGGAGTACGAGGCGGTGCGCGCCGTCATCCGCGAGAAGGGCTACAGCGACTGCCTCGGCTTTCAGAACGAGGCAAAGCGCTACTATCCGAACGATGCCCTCGCTGCCAATGTGCTCGGTTTTGTCGGTACGGACGACGAGGGGCTGGACGGCGTGGAGCAGGCGCTGGATCCCCTGCTCAAAGGCGAGGTGCGCGAGGAGCGCATCACTGTCGACGGACAGCGGCGGCCGATCCTCGACTCCATCTTTTTGGGACGGCGCACCTATCGCGGCGACTACTGCAAGTCCGCAACCCTCACGATTGACAGCACGATACAGTTCATGGTGGAGCAGGAACTCGACCGCGCCATGGCGGAGAATATTCCATCCTCCATTACAGCGATTGTCATGGATCCGAAGACGGGGGAGATCCTTGCCATGGCATCGCGCCCTTCCTATAACCCCAACCGATTCTGGGACTATCCTGCCGAGAACTGGAAGAACCGCGCGGTCGCCTTCAACTATGAGCCGGGATCAACGTTCAAGGCAATCGTTGCGGGGGCGGCTCTCCAGGAGGGCATCGTCACGCCGAATCAGGTCTTTTACGATCCGGGTTATGTCATGGTCTCGGGACGGCGCATCCAGAACTGGAGCAACGAGAGCTACGGCGCGGTCACCTTTACGGATATTGTCAAGAACTCGCTCAACACGGGCTTTGCCCAGGTTGGCCTCTCCCTTGGTGCGGAGAAGCTGATGCACTACACGCGCGTCTTTGGGTTCGGTGAGAAGACGGGCATCGACCTGCCGGGCGAGGAGGAGGGGCTGCTGTTCAAACCGGAGGAGATGCGGGACTCGGACATCGCGACTACAGCCATCGGACAGAGCATCGCCGTGACCCCCTTGCAGCTCGTGACGGCGATGTCGGCGATTGCGAACGGCGGTACGCTCATGCGCCCCTACATTGTCCGCGCCATCAAAAACCCTGACGGATCGATCTATGAGGAGCGCGGTCCGCAGGAGATCCGTGAGACGCTGCAAAAGACGGTCAACCGCACGCTCATCGGTCTCCTTGAGCAGGTTGTTGCGACGGGCGGCGGGTCGAAGGCTGGTGTCAAGGGCTACCGCATTGCGGGCAAGACCGGCACGGCGCAGAAGATCCGCCTCGATGCCTCCGGCTATTTGGACGGACGTTATATTGCCTCGTTCTGTGGCTTTGCCCCCGTGGAGGATCCGCTCTTTACCGTACTCGTCATGATCGACGACCCACGCGGCGGCAATTTCTATGGCGGTCAGATCGCCGCACCGGTCGCCTCGCGTATCTTTGCACAGCTCCTGCGCTATGCCCATGTCGAGCCGTCGAGCAACCCGTTTACACAGGAAGAACAGGAGAAATCCGGCGCATCCGCCCGCACGAATGCCGAGGAAAAACGCATGGAGGCGGTCGCAACGCCGCCCGAGGGCAAGGCACTCGTGCCGAACTTCATCGGACTCTCCATGCGCGAGGCAGCGCGTCTTGCCGAGCAGCGCGGCCTTTTCTTTGAGAGTGAGGGGACAGGCGCCGCCGTATCGCAGAGTCTCAGTGTGAATGATATTGTCGAGCAGGGGACGCGTGTAAAAGTTTATTTTGCGCCGACATGATCCTGCCAAAAAGATGGGACAAACAGCCTCCCCATATTTCAACTGTATTTGGCGAAAATTAACAAAAAGAGGGACAATGAACCCTCTTTTTATTTTCTGTTGATTATTGTTTCAAAGTTGAATTCTGGATTATACGGCTTTCAATTGACTGATTAAATCGAAAACACTTGCAAAAGATATGATTATTCAGTATAATGTGCCTATACTCAAAAGGTGAGTGATAGGAGGGTCATTATGGTAGGAGTTATCGTATGTGGGCACGGAAATCTGCCGCAGGAATTCGTGCGCGCCGCCGAGATGATCTGCGGTATGCAGAAGAATATCTGTGCCGTTTCTTTCCAAATGTGGGAAGACCCCCATCTCGTTCAGGAGCGGTACGAGGAGGCAATTGAGGAGCTGGACTGTACGGACGGTGTTCTTTTCCTCTGTGATCTGTTTGGTGGGACACCATTTAATGAAGCAAGCCGTTTGGTCGCTGCGGATGAGACCTACGGTATTGTTACAGGGCTGAATCTCCCTCTCCTGATTGATATTCTTACCTCACGGCGCAAGCTGAACGGATCCATGGCGATGCGTGATCTCTTGGCGGAGGTAAAGCGTCTTGCACATGAGGGAATTGCGAGTCT
>CALJPB010000221.1 GCA_937981305.1 uncultured Selenomonas sp. | reverse complement strand
TGCCTGCCGGCTATGCGCTTGCGGTGTGGACAGAGCTTGGTCCCTACGGGTACTGGGCAGGGCTAAACGGTGGAATCCTCGTCGGTGCTGTGCTGCTTATGATCCGCCTGCGCATTATCGAGCAGCGGATGCGGCAGGCGAAGCAGACCGAATCTTTGTGATAGTTTTCCGCTATAACATCCAGAATAGTATTATCGTTTTTCATGCCGCCAAAGGGAAATATCCTATTGAATTTCTTATAAAACGTGGTATTATGTACCTCATGAGGGGAAAGGCGCTCATGGTATGCTTCCTCGAAAGGGGAAAACGACCCAACTATGTGATTTTTTTCACTATTGAAAATAAGGAGTGGGGTATTATGGCAGATCAAAAACATATTGTCATTGTCGGTGCCGGATTCGGCGGCGTACGTCTTGCCAAGGAGCTTGCAAAGGAAAATGTGCGGGTTACGCTGATTGATCGGCATAACTACCATCTGTTTCAGCCGCTCCTTTATCAGGTGACGACGGCAGTCCTTTCCTCATCGGAGATTGCCTACCCCACCCGCCAGTTTTTTAAGAACAATCAGAATGTGAATTTCTTTATGTCCAAGGTCACGGGAGTTGACCAGGAACGCCGTGTCGTCATTACGAAGCATGGTGAGATATCCTATGACTATCTTGTCCTCGCGGCGGGTGCGACAACAAACTTCTTTGGCAACAAGAGCGTGGAGCGCAACTCCTATGCGATGAAGACGCTGCAGGAGGCAATCGCCCTGCGCGGTCATCTGATTCACGAGTTTGAACGCGCTGCACGCAAGAGTGGTCCGGACCAGCGCGAGGCACGTCAGCGTCACCTGAACTTTGTCATTGTGGGCGGCGGTGCGACGGGCATTGAGATGGGCGGCGCACTCATGGAGCTCATTGATATTTTTAAGAAGGAGTTCCATACGATCGATTTCAGCGAGGTCAAGGTCACACTTTTGGAAGCGATGGGCTCGGTCCTGCCGATGGTGCCTCCCGATCTGCAGCAGCACACCATCGATGTCCTGCGCAAGAAGGGCGTGGATGTGCGCTTGAATACGGCTGTCACCGAGTACGATGGAAATGATCTCAAGCTCAATAACGGTGAGGTCATTCCGACGAAGACCGTGATCTGGGCGGCGGGCGTACGTGCACAGGACTTCATCAAGGAGTGCGGCGGCGAGGTCGATCGTGCAGGGCGCATCATTGTGGAGGAAAACCTGCTCGTGAAGGGCAGTGACTGTGTTTTCGCCATCGGCGACTGCGCGAACTTCCAGCACGGCGATATGCCGCGTCCGCTTCCGACGGTTGCGCCTGTGGCGACGCAGGAGGCAATGCAGGTCAAGAAGAACATCATGGCACTGATCGCAGGAAAGACGCCCGATCAGCTGGAGAAGTTCGTTTACCATGATCTCGGTGCAATGGCGACGATCGGCAAGGGTGAGGCGGTCATGAACGGCCCCATGCCCGTACTCGGCTTCAATCTCAAGGCGAGCGGATTCTTTGCATGGTTCGCGTGGATGCTCGTCCATCTCGTCCGCCTTGCGGGAAAATACGCGGACTTCACGGTCTCCGTCAAGTGGATCTGGAATTTCTTCTTTGGCACGCGTCTTGCGCGTATCATCCACAGCAAATTGGAGTAAGGCTTGCACAGATCCATATTTTATGCTATACTTGCGCGGTAATGAACGCAGGGCGTTTGTTTCCATGACTCGTTCTCAGCGCAGACACGCTGAGTTCAACCAAGCGTGCATAAGTGCGCTTGTATCCGGCAAAAGAAACGAGGTGTATTTACATGAAAGAGGGCATTCATCCCGAGTTCTTCGAGGCGACGGTGACGTGCGGCTGCGGCAACACGTTCACGACGGGCTCGACGAAGCAGGATCTGCGCATCGACGTGTGCTCGAAGTGCCATCCGTTCTTCACGGGACGTCAGCGCGACGTTCAGGCGGGCGGACGCATTGAGAAGTTCCAGAAGCGTTACGCACGGAAATAGCAGCGTGGGTGAGGTGCACTGCGCCTTGCCTCTTCGCCGCACGAAAACAGGAAGAGGCTGTTGTACGAGAGATCGTGCAATGGTCTCTTTTTTTAATACAGTAAGGAAATTTTATGCCAAAGAAAATTACCGACCTTGCGGTCGGCGGGCAGGCGGTCATCGAGGGTGTCATGATGCGCGATGCGAATAAGACCGCGACCGCCGTGCGCCTTCCGAATGGGAACATCGAGGTGGAGACGCACGATGTCACATCGATCCGCGACCGCTATCCGATTCTCAATCTGCCGCTGATTCGCGGCTCTGTCATCATGGTCGAGTCCCTCGTCATCGGCATGCGTGCCCTCTCGTTCTCCGCACAGGCGGCGGGCGAGGAGGAGGAGCAGATGACGAAGAAGGAGGTCGCGATGACGATCCTCTTTGCGCTCGTGCTTGCGAGTGTGCTCTTCATTGTCATCCCGACGGGGGCAGCGCATCTCGCGGCGGCGTATACGGACGACCCAATCGTGTTCAATCTGATCGAGGGCGGCATTCGTCTGCTCGTATTCCTCATCTACATCTGGGGGATCTCGTTTATGGGCGGGATTCGGCGCGTGTTCCAGTACCACGGTGCGGAGCACAAGACGATCCACTGCTACGAGGCGGGGGAGGCTCTGACGGTGGAGAACGTGCAGAAATTTCCGCGTCTGCACCCGCGCTGTGGGACGAACTTTCTGCTGATTGTCATGGTCGTCGCCATTGTCTTTCACGTCTTTTTCGGCTGGCCCGATCTCTGGCTGCGGATTCTGAGCCGCCTCGCCGTCCTGCCTGTGGTTGCGGGTGTCTCCTACGAGATCATCCGCTTTGCGGGGCGCAGTGAGAACCGCATCGTGCGCATCATGATTACGCCGGGGCTCTGGCTGCAATATCTGACGACGCGCCCGCCCGAGGGCGAGATGGTGGAGGTCGCCATTGAAAGTCTCAAGGCGGTACTCCCGCCCGAGGATATCCCCGCAGGAAGCGGGAACTATCGAAAGGAAGTAACGTGTTAAGCAAACTGAATGCCGTTGCGGACAAATACCGCGAACTGGAAGCACTCCTCAGCGATCCTGACGTGATGGCAGATATGGAAAAGTGGCAGCGGTACACGCGTGAGCACGCCGCACTCACGCCGATCATCGAGGCGTATACCGCCTATCAGCGGGCTCTTGCGACCATCGACGAGGACAAGGAAATGCTCGCCGAGGCGGATGCTGAGATGAAGGAGATGCTCACCGAGGAGATTGCAGAGGCGGAGGCAGAGCGTGACGCGCTCGCGGAGCAGCTGCCGATCCTCCTCCTGCCGCGCGACCCGAACGACGACAAGAACGTCATTGTCGAGATTCGCGGCGGTGTCGGAGGAGAGGAAGCGGCACTTTTTGCGGCGAGCCTTTTCCGTATGTATGCGCGCTATGCGGAGCGACAGGGCTGGCGGACGGAGATCCTGAGCAGCAACCCGACGGAGATCGGCGGCTTTAAGGAGATCTCCTTTCTCGTCAACGGTGCGGGCGCGTACAGTCGTCTGAAGTACGAGAGCGGCACGCACCGCGTCCAGCGCGTCCCCGTCACGGAGTCGGGCGGGCGCATCCACACGTCGGCGGTCACGGTCGCCGTCCTGCCCGAGGCGGAGGAGGTCGAGGTCACGGTCGATGCAAACGACCTGCGTATCGATACCTACTGTGCCTCGGGTGCGGGCGGGCAGTATGTCAACCGTACGGAGACGGCGATCCGCATCACGCACATCCCGACGGGGATTGTCGTGCAGTGTCAGGATGAGAAGTCACAGCTCAAGAACCGTGAGAAGGCGATGAAGGTGCTCCGCGCCCGTCTCTATGACCGCGCGCAGCAGGAGCAGGCGGATGCCGTCGCCGCCGACCGCCGCAGTCAGGTCGGATCGGGCGACCGCAGTGAGCGCATCCGCACCTATAATTTCCCGCAGGGGCGCGTGACCGATCACCGCATTGGGCTGACCCTCTACAAGATCGATGCGGTGCTCGACGGTGAACTGGACGAGATTCTCGCGGGGCTCATCACAGCGGATCAGGCGGAACGTCTGAAACAGGTGAATTGATGACGGATGCGGTTTGGACGATTCAGCGGCTTCTCGCGTGGACGACGGATTTCTTTCGGGAGCGCGGGATCGAGAGCCCGCGCCTCGATGCGGAGGTTCTGCTCAGTGCGCTCCTCGGCAGGGATCGGATGTATCTCTATGTGCATTTCGATGAGCCGCTTGAGCCGGAGGAGCTTGTGCGGTTTCGCGGTTATGTGAAGGAGCGGGCGGCGCATATGCCGCTTGCGTATGTACTCGGGCGGCGCGAGTTCATGGGTCTGGACTTTCGTGTGACGCGCGATACGCTCATCCCGCGCCCCGACACGGAGATCCTTGTGCAGTGCGCCGTGGATTTTCTGCGTGCGCGGCTGGCAGTGGGAGGGGCGGCGTGCACCATTGCCGACATCGGGACAGGCACGGGGGCGATTGCACTCTCGACGCTCCACTATACGGAGGGAACGCACGCCGATGCGGTGGACATCTCACCTGCCGCCGCCGCAGTTGCGCGTGAAAATGCAGAGACGCTGGGGCTGACGGAGCGCATCGCGGTTCATGTCGGTGATCTGCTCGCGCCGCTTGCGGGACGCAGGTATGATATGATTCTCTCAAATCCGCCGTATATCCCCACGGCGGATATCGCGGGTCTGATGCCCGATGTGCGCAGCTACGAGCCGCATCTTGCGCTCGATGGCGGCACAGACGGGCTGAATATCTACCGCCGTCTGATGGCGGAAGCTCCGATGATGCTGAAAGACGGCGGTGCAGTCGCCGTCGAGGTCGGCATTGATGAGGCGGCTGCCGTTGCGGCACTTGCGATAGAGCATCCGCGTATTGTGCGGACGAAGACGCTGAAGGATCTCGCGGGGATTGAGCGCGTTGTGGTGGGGTATACGGAGTAGGGAGGATACAATGGAGACGGAGATACTTCGCCCGACATCGCCCACAGATTTTGAGCGTGCCGCAGAGACGATCCGCAGCGGTGCGCTTGTCGCGTTTCCAACGGA
>CALJPB010000220.1 GCA_937981305.1 uncultured Selenomonas sp. | reverse complement strand
CGAGGAGATCATTGAAAAATACGGCGCGGATACGGCGCGTCTCTTCATCCTCTTTGCCGCGCCCGTGGAGCGCGATCTGGACTGGAGCGATCAGGGCGTCGAGGGCGCATTCCGCTTCCTGAACCGTGTCTGGCGTATTCTTCTCCAATTCGCGGATGCGATAAAGTCTGCTCCTGCGGCCTGTGACCCGTCGGGACTCACACCTGAGGAGACGGAACTGCGCCGCATCCTGCATCTGACCGTGAAAAAAGTCACGGAGGATGTGCGTGACCGTTTCATGTTCAATACGGCAATCTCTTCCATTATGGAGCTTGTTAATGCGTTCTACGTATTTCAGGATAAGGAACTCAGTCCCGCGCTTGCACGTGAGACGGCGAGCGCACTCCTGCGGATGCTTGCACCGTTTGCGCCGCACATCACGGCGGAGCTCTGGTCGCGGCTCTTTGTGGGCAGCGTTCACGCTGAGAACTGGCCTGTATATGATGCGTCTGCACTCACGCAGGACGAGATCGAGGTGGTGCTGCAGATCAACGGCAAGGTCAGGGATCGTGTGAAGATTGCCGCCGATCTGGACAAGGCGGCAATGGAACGGTTGGTGACGGAGCTGCCCCGAGCGAAGGAACTCACAGAGGGGAAAACGATCGTAAAGGTCGTCTGTGTCCCCGGCAAGCTGGTCAATATCGTCGTTAAGGGATAACAGGAATACTCTGTTCAAGGAAGAAAAGGGAGAGAACACATTATGCTAAAAGCGTTTGCTGTGCGCAGTCTGCTGCCGGAAATGCTCATCGGTCGCACGGTCTACGAGGGCGATACGGAGATTGTGCTCGTCGAGGGCGGCACGGTTCTGGATCGGGCGACGATCAATCTCCTCAAGGAAAAGGGGATTGCGTCCGTTTATGTTGACGAGGACAGCATTCTTGCTGCTGTACAAGTCCTTTGCAGATAAGACGGCACCTGCTCCCGAACGCACGGTAAAACTCGACAGTAAATATGAGGAAGACTATCGTTACGTTTATACTGAGATGGAAAAGCTCTTCCAACAGGCCGCGATCACCGGCAAACTAAACATGGACATTTTGCAGCCGGTCATGGCGAGCGGTCGTCTGCGTGATCTGTATAAAGAGGGCGCGACCGCGATCTCCATGATCTATACGATGAATCAGGAGGGCGACTACAACCTCCATCACTGCGTTCACCTTGCCATCCTCGGCGGACTCATGGCAAAGTGGATGGGGCTGAACGGCATTGATCGACAGAATCTCGTACTTGCGGGGCTCTTCCTCGATATCGGCAAGCAGTTCATCGAAAAGGATCTGCTTGAGAAGAAGGGGCGGCTCACGGAGGAAGAGTTTGACATCCTCAAGAATCACGTTGTCGACAGTTTTAAGGTACTGGAGGGCAGCGACCTCTCTGGACGCAAGGATCTCATGGATGGTGTCATTCAGCACCATGAGCGCTGTGATGGCTCCGGTTATCCCTCCGGACTTGACGGGGATCAGATTTCGACCTACGGCAAGGTGCTCGCCGTGCTCGACAGCTACGATGCAATGGCATCCAGCCGTACCTATGCGGAGAAGCGTTCGCCGTTCGAGGTGTTCAAGATCCTCTATGCCGACGTGCTCGACGGCAAGCTCGACTCTGAGTATGCCGTGCTCTTCATGCGCAAGCTCAACGCTGCGCTCAACGGCTGCTGGTTGCGTCTCTCCGACGGCTCGGCAGGACGCATCGTCTACATCGACGAGTCGCGCGTTACGGCAATGCCCGTCGTACAGCTCGTGGACGGCGGCTTCATCGATCTCAATACCGTGAAGGACATCACCGTTGTCGAAATTATGACGGCGGCCGAGGTCAGCAAACTTTGATACACTAATGAAAAAGCACCCCGCAGGGTGCTTTTTTGTGTGCGGCTATTTCCATCACACGTTGAATGCGTTATAATGACAGAATGACTTTTCGGCAGTGACAGGGAGGGCGCAGGATGGCGATGGTTCCGAAACTCAATACGACGATCTTCGAGAAGGAGATCCCGTTCAAGGTCGTTGCGCCGTTCGAGCCGATGGGAGACCAGCCGCAGGCGATTGCGGATCTTGCGGGCGGCATCGAGAACGGCATGACGGCGCAGGTACTGCTCGGCGCGACGGGCACGGGCAAGACCTACACGATGGCAAAGGTCATCGAGCGCGTGCAGCGTCCGACGCTCGTCATTGCGCACAACAAGACGCTCGCGGCACAGCTTGCGAGCGAGTTCAAGTCCTTCTTTCCCGACAACTACGTCGGCTACTTTGTCAGCTACTACGACTACTACCAGCCCGAAGCATACATCGCCCAGACGGATACCTACATCGAGAAGGACGCGTCCATCAACGATGAGATCGATGAGCTGCGCCACTCCGCGACCTGTTCGCTGTTTGAGCGGCGCGACGTCATCATCGTCGCGAGTGTTTCCTGCATCTACGGCCTCGGTTCGCCCGAGAGCTATCATGAGATGGTGCTCTCCGTGCACAAGGGGCAGACGATACCGCGCGAGGCGATTCTGCAAAAGCTCGTCTCCATTCGTTACGAGCGCAACGATATTGCATTCGAGCGCGGACGTTTTCGCGTGCGCGGCGATGTCGTCGAGATCTTCCCTGCGGGCTACAACAACCGCGGTGTGCGCATTGAGATGTTCGGCGACGAGGTGGAGCGCATCATCGAGTTTGATGCCATGACGGGCGAGGTATACGGCGAGCGGCTTCACTCGATGGTCTTTCCCGCGTCCCACTACGTCACGGACGATGAGGATATGAAGATTGCGATGGCGGATATCCGCACGGAGCTTGCACAGCGTCTGGATGAGCTGAAGGGCGCGGGCAAACTTCTCGAAGCGCAGCGGCTTGAACAGCGCACGAACTATGACCTTGAGATGATCGAGGAGATGGGGTACTGTTCCGGCATCGAGAACT
>CALJPB010000219.1 GCA_937981305.1 uncultured Selenomonas sp. | reverse complement strand
GGTTACAGCAACGACCGTCAAGGTGGATAATGACTCAGCTGCAGCTGTGGCGGATCTCATCAAGAAGGGGACGATTGCTCCGGCTGCCGACAAGCTCAACGTCAACACAAGTGCTGTGACGGACGCTGCTCTTAAGGCAAAAATCACTGAGCTTAAGAATGTTGCGGCGACCGATGTGAAGTCCACATACACGCCGGCAGACTTTGCCGACGGCAAGCTGACGGTGGACGGTAACAAATACAGCGGTGACAACCTCGCCGCAGGTATCACAGAGGCATATAAGAAGGGCGCGGAATCCTTTACGCTCGACAAGGATACTGCCAAAGCAATCAAGGGTCAGGGGCTTACAGTTCCCGCAACCAAGACGCTCACCGTCTCTGACGGCGCGAATACGGTGACGGCAACGACGGCGAAGGATTCTGTTGTCAAACTCGAAGGCGGTACTAAGGTGACGGCGGAGAGCGGCGCACTGTCGTCGGTTACGGTCGACGCACCGAGCCAGACCGTCAACGCGGATCTCTCCAAGCTCGAGACGGCGGGTGATGTGACGGTCAAAGCAGGTAATGTCGAAGCCGGCGATAAGGTCACGGCAAAGACGGTTACGATTGCGGGTGGCACAATCAAGGCGGGGACGCTGAAGGCAGAGAAAATCCTTGCCGACGATCCTGTTGATGCGCTTAAGAACATCACCAATCTTAACGCAGCGAGCGGCGGCACCATTCAGCTTGCCAAGGCGAACGGTACGACCTATACTCAGGCGGAACTGAATGCAATTGCAACGGCAATCAAATCCAAGATTCCCTCCAACCAGAGCCTCGCTTCCGGCGATGTGACATCGGATGTCAAGGGTGAGGGAAAACCGACGTACGGCGACTTTGACAAGAAGAGCCCGCTCGCATCCGTTGGCAAGATCCTTGCGCAGGATTATACCGACGGGCAGACGGATAAGCAGTATCGCGACAAGGTCGGCGACAAGGTGACGGCGCTGAATGCGACGAGTGTGGCGGCGACGTTTGCAGACAACGACTATAATCCGTTCACAAACGATGTCGCAATTGCGAACAAGACGCAGATCGATAACGTTCTGAAGACGACGGACTATACGACGGCGCAGCTCCAGGAGTTCAGTGATCGGTTTGCGTATCTGAAAGCGGAGTATGATAAACTCTCGAAAGAAGATCAGAAGAAATTGCCGGGAGAATATCTTGGTGACCTCAATGGTCTGGTGAATGCGGCTCTCAAAGCTGCAAAGGAGGATGATGCCGGATCGACCGATGCGACCAAGGCTGCACGGGCAAAGGCAATCGCTGCACTGAACGCATATCAGGCAAACACCCTCGCATATCAGGCGGTCGAGAAGGGCAAGATCGCTGCCGGTGTCGGTGTTACGGCAAGCCGCACGGCGAGCGTCATCAACGATGTCATCGCGGGCAATATCGCGAACCGTACGGCAGATCTCCGTGCTGGTGAGCTGGCAGCTGCTGCGCCGACGCGCGCAGAAGGCACGCCGAACAACATCTGGTTCCAGATCCGCCACAGCAACCAGGATGTCGAGACGGGCAGCACGGGCTATGCAGACTCGAAGGTCAAGGCGACGACCTATCAGCTCGGCTATGACTACCAGGTCTCCGATACGGACTACCTCGGTCTCTACCTCGCCTCCACGACGGGCTCGGCGGAGTTCAACGGTGCGTTCGGCGGCTCTGCGGACATCAAGAGCTCCTTTGACGCAGGTCTCTACGGCACCCATGTCCTTACGAACGGTCAGTACCTCGACTACTACCTCCACAAGGGTAAGTTCTCGCTCGACCACATGGGCGCATCTGCCAAGACGGACGACTTCGGCGCGATGGTCGGCTACGGTGTCAAGATCCGCAACAGCGATGATCTCATCGTAAATCCGTACATCAACTTCGCATACGATAAGCTCTCGTTCGACGCGTTCTCCTATGCGAACGGCAACACCGTCTCGGCAGACGATCAGACCAACTTCTCCACGAAGCTCGGTGTGAACTTCGACTGGACGAGCGGTCTGACGGCAGGCATTGCCTACAGCCGCGGCTTCTCCGGCACGTACAACCCGTACATCAACGGGATTGCGCTCCCCGGCGTTGACAACGACTACAATGTATTCTATCTCTCGCTCGGCTACAAGAACTATCTCAACCCGACGACCTATCTCAATGTCTCGGTGGACAAGACGTTTGCCGACTACAAGGGCTGGATTGCATCGGGCCGCGTAAACTTCTTCTTCTAAGCAGTACGACTGCTGATCCAAAAAAACCGCCTTCGGGCGGTTTTTTTGTCGTTGCCGTACATGGGGCTGTGCCGTGTGTTGACGGATTTTTATGGGGGTGGACGAACTTTCTTTTTTCCTCGGTTTGTGCTATGCTAAGGAGGACTTTTGGTAGGGAGGAAGTACGATGGCGGAGTATACGTATTCGGTGGAGAAGCCGTGTCCTGTCTGCGGGCAAAAGACCCATGCAACGAAGATGAAGGCGCGTCTCATCACGCTGGGGACGGATGAGGATTTTTGTGTCCATTACGAAGGGGTGTGTCCCTATCGCTATCGCGTCTGGCTGTGTGAGCACTGCGGTTTTGCCGCCGATGAGAAGCAGTTCACCGAGGAGCCGCTGAGTCCGCGCGACAAGGCGAAGATTCAGGAACTCCTCGAGGGGCGTACGATCAACCTGCCGTATCATGAGGAGCGTACGGTGGAGGAGGCGATCCGCGCCTATCGGCTCGGCATCTACTTTGTCGAGCGTCTTGGATGGACGCTGCAAAAGAAGGCGGGCTACTGCATGGGCATGGCATGGGTCTACCGCGACACGGGGGAACACGAGAAGGAGGCGGAGGTTCTGCGCCTGGCTGCCGAGTTCTATGAGGAATCGGTGATGACCGAGAAGTACCCGATCCACGGGATGAGCGACAGTATGGCACTCTACATTGCGGGCGCGGCGTACTATCGTCTGGAGGACTATGAGAAGGCGACACAGATCCTCTCGCAGATCATGAGCGACCAGGAGGTACGCAAGAACGATGTGAAACTCTTTGAGCGTACGCAGAACCTCTGGCTCGAGCTGCGTGAGAAGAAGGCGGAATCGGAGAAGGCGGGCAGCTGATGGTGATAGACATTCCTGCAAATTTTATCGAGCAGGTCAAAAATATTGATTGGAGCGGCATTCGCGAGGCAGTGAAGGACTACGGCCCTGCGCTCACGGTACTGCGTGATACGTGGGATCGCGAGACGCTGGCGCAGATCGCCGAGGGGCATCTCTTTGTGCGCGACGCGATTCTCAATGAAGCGATTGCGAAGAACATCGGGACGGATGGGACGATCCGCAGTGTTGTGCTGCGCTCGCACGCCAACGGGCGGCTGGATCTCATCTGCACAACGAATAAAAAGTACAAGACGGTCGAGCTGTCGGGGACGATCGAGGAGTTTGTGCACGATGGGGCGAAGTCCTATGCGGTCTACCGCGTGCGGGAGAAGAATATCCCCGATCATGGGTTCGTCTCGTGGTTGTTCTCGCGTGTCTCGCTCTCCATGGTGGAGCGCATGATGGGGCGTTTCGATGTGTCCGATCAGCTGCCGGTGGACATCCACGGCAACAGGATTCATGTGGATTTCCATGAGGTGCTCGCCGCCTCGCAGCTCGGACAGACGGAGTTTCGCGGGCATAAGCTGACGGATATGATCGAGATCGAGGGGGCGGCGGTACAGGAGGGCGGTATCCTGTTCGATACGAAGCTGAATGTCCCCGACGATGTGCGGGAGGCACTTCGGACGATCCTGCGTGAGAAAAGCCCGTCTGACGCGCAGACGAGGGCGGCAGAGGGAGGAGAACATTGACCAGGAGATTGATGATTCGTATTCTTTGTTTTGCGGTGCTGACGGTATTCCTCGCGCCGCAGTGGACGGATGCGGCGAAGAAGGAGCCGGTCACGGAGAAAATCGTGTTCATCCCGCATGACAGCCGTCCGATCTCGAGCAAGCAGACGGCGGATGTCGTGCAGCGCACGGGCTATGAGGTCGTCGTTCCGCCGACAGAGCTGCTGGGCAGTAGGGAAGACTGGGGACATCCCGAGGAACTCTGGACATGGGTGGAGCAGAACCTCGCACAGCCGGGGGTAAAGGCAGCGGTCATCTCCTCGGATGCGATGATCTACGGCAGCCTCGTCGGCTCGCGCAAGCACGCCTATACCCGCAGTCAGGTGCTCGCACGCGCACAGCGGTTTGATGCGCTGCAGCGTTCCCACCCCAAGGTACCTCTCTATGTGTTCGGCTCGATCATGCGCACGCCGCGCACGGGCGAGGCATCGGGGCATGAGGAGCCGGAGTACTACCGCCGCTACGGTGCGGATATTTTTCGCTATACTGTCCTCCGTGACAAGGACGAGGTCGAGGGTCTCACGCGACGTGAGCGCAAGGAATACGATTTCCTCGGGCGGCTGATTCCGAAGGAGGCACTGTCCGACTGGATGGGCAGACGGGAGACGAACTATGCGGTCAATGAGTATCTGATCGAACTCATGCGAACGCACAACACGTTCCGCTACCTGACGCTCGGGCGCGATGACAATGCGCCGTTCTCGCAGACGCATCTGGAGAGCCGTCACCTGACGGAGGCGGGGGCGGATCTCGGCAAGGCGCGGTTTCAGACGATGGCGGGCATCGACGAGATCGCCCTGCTGATGCTGACCCGCGCGGTGAACGAGCAGCGGCGGGAGATCCCGTTCGTATTTGTCGGCTACAACTGGGGGAGCGGTCCCGATACCGTTCCTGCGTACTCGGATGAGAAGATCAGCACGTCGATCTCGGATGCCGTGCTTGCCGCGGGCGGGATGATGGTGCGTGCGCCGGAGAAGGCGGATGTCGTGCTCGCGGTGAATACGAATCCGGATGGGCGCACCTACGAGGCAAATGCGCCGCTCAACGATGGGGCGCAGCGCGAGGGAACGATGTACTTCGCGGACACGGTCGCGGACTATGTGGCGAAGGGGTATCCCGTCGCCATCGCCGACATCGCCTTTGCCAACGGTGCGGACAATGCACTGATGGCGGAGCTGCAGCGGCGCGGACTGCTCTATAAGATTCACGCCTATGCGGGGTGGAACACGCCGACGAACAGCTCGGGCTTTGCCCTCGGCGAGGGGATGCTCGTGCAGCATATGGACGGGGATGCCGTCGATCATCTCCTCACTACCCGCTATCTCGACGACTGGGCATATCAGGCAAATGTACGCAACATTATCGCACGCCAGCTCACATGGCTGCGCGGGGATGGATTCTATGGCAGTCTCGGCTCGAAGATGGATGCGGTCGCCATGCGCTCGACGCGGATGATGAACCGCTTTATCGAGGAAAATCTGCCGCCGATTGCAGAGATTGACACTGTGACCGTGACATTCCCGTGGAATCGGATGTTTGAGTCGGACATCCAGCCGGAGGATGCGGGGTTTGCAGCGGAATATCTTGCAAGGAGAAGATAGTATGTACGGGAAAATACTGATTTCCTACTTTTCCGTATCACCCTCACGGCGGACGGAGCAGGTTGCGCACAAGATCGCCGATGTGATTCGTGCGGATCTCTATGAGATCGTGCCTGCCGTCCCCTATGTGCAGGAGGATCTCAACTGGAATGATGATATGAGCCGTACCAGTGTGGAGATGCGCGATCCGAACAGCCGCCCCGCGATTGCGGGCGAGCCGCTTGACCTGACGCAATATCCCGTGATCTTCGTCGGGTTTCCGATCTGGTGGTATGTCGCGCCCCATATCATCAATACGTTCCTCGAAAGCTATGATCTGACGGGCAAGACCGTCGTTCCGTTTGCGACATCGGGTGGCAGCTCCATGGGGCAGACGACCGCCCACCTGCGACCCTCGGCAGAGGGCGCACTGATGAAGGAAGGCCGCCGCTTTGAGATGGGGGAAACACCGATGGCGATCAACTCGTGGATTGCCGCGCTTGGCATTTGAGCGGGCATAAAATGCGCGGCACTGCTTGCCATTTTTTGCATTACGTCGTATAATAGACACAGAAAAGGTGCTATCGTGTAAACGGTCAGCCCACATACAAGTTTTACGAAAAGTTATCCGCTCACCTATAGTTGGCTGCTACGGGGCGGATTACTTTTTTAGAAGCAATACGAGAACGACAAGCAACAAAAGTGTGATATTTGTTTCGTTCATCGCCAACCACCTGCCCTTCCGGGCCTCAGATTGACCGCCTACCGAATCGATAGCACCTGTATAGATTATAGCACAAAAGAAAACGCCGCGCTAATACAGCGCGGCGTTTTGTGCGATAGAAATAAGAGAGGAGTGATACAACAGTGATTTCATCCAAGATACGATTCCCTGTCATCTTCGTCGGTGTCTTTGTCGCCGCGATCTTGACGGCACTCTATTTCGCAACGTTCGGACGCATGGAGAAGGCGGATGCGGCAGAGAGCATCAAGCTCTACTGTGATGCGTTTGTGCGGCAGGATGAGGAGGCGCAGAAACGGCTCGTATCCTACGGTGCACCGACGGAGTCGTTCAATATGCGGGCGGCGTTCACGAATGCACTGCAAACGTCGGGGGCGGTGCTCTCGCCCGAGGAGGCGGGAGAGATCGCCGATGCCTACATGGAGTCGCTGCGTGCGGCGACGGTGGAGACGGCGGTCTCGGAGCAGAACAGGGAGCACGCGATGGTCGAGGTGACGGTGACGCGGTTCAATATGGATGCGGCACGCGAGAAGGCATCCGCGCTCATGCGGCAGCGGATGAAGCTCGGTGCTGCGCCCGACGAGCTGCGCAAGACGGCAGTCGAGGCGACAGCGGAGGCATATCGTGAACTCGAACCCGTGGGTACGGTGACGTTCTATGTGCCTGTGCGCTACAACGAGGAGACGCGCATCTGGGACCCCGCCGACCCGATGCAGTTCGGCTTTGATCTGTCGAAACAGACGATGGGGGTGGAGTGATGTCAAATACAGACTGGCGTGAGACAGACCGCGTGACGGCGGAGGGGAATCCGCGCCGTCCCGAGGGAGAGGCAGGGCGTGCGATGCTCGTGCGTATGAACGAGAGTCATGCGCAGCTCGTGGAGTGGGGCCTCGCGCAGATCGACCTGCGTGCAGGGGATACTGTGCTCGATATCGGCTGCGGCGGCGGCAATACGCTCGCGCGGATGGCGGAGCGTGTGACGGAGGGGCATCTCGCAGGAATCGACTACGCGGAGACCTCGGTGGAGGCATCGCGTGCGTTCAATGCGCCGCTCATCGAGGCGGGGCGCATTGAGATTCGACACGGCTCGGTCGAGGCGCTGCCGTTCGCGGATGCGCATTTCGATGCGGTGGTGACGGTGGAGAGCTTTTACTTCTGGCCGTCGCCTGAGGAAAGTCTGAAGGAAGTCGCGCGTGTGGTGAAAAAGGGCGGTACGTTCCTCCTGCTCGCCGAGATCTACGGGCGGGACGATCTGCCCGAGGGCATCCGCGCGAAGGTCGCGGGCTACGATCTGACGAATCCGACTCCCGAGGAGTTCGAGCGGCTTTTCCGTGCGGCGGGCTTCTCGGAGGTTACCCTTCATTTCAAGGACGGGGAATACTGGATCGCCGTGCGTGGCGTACGCTAATAAAAAAGTTGTTGTACGAGGTCGTTTGATCTCATACAACAACTTTTTTCATGCCGTTATCCCTGCTGTTCCTGCACGAAGCGGATGAACTTGTCGGTCTCTGTCTGTCCGTCCAGCTTCGCCATATACATATGGTTGCCCATCTTCGGCGACATACGCTCGGGCAGACGCTCACACATGACGATTTTGCCCGCATACCGTGCGAGAATGTCCTCGTGCGTATGCACATAGCGATGGAAGTCGCGGCGGCTCGCATACGCGCAGTAGCAGTGTTCGCCTCGATCGGGGAGAAGGCGGCGGTTCGCCGTCACCATGTCCGCCCAGATGTCGTAGACATCGGTGGAGTGTGCGAAGTTCATCATGTCGGTGGTGTAGCCGCCGGCGGGGCGCATATTGACTTCGAGCCCGACGAAGTCGCCGACCGCACCGAGCCCTTCCTTTGCCTTGGTCAGGCGGAAAAATTCGAGATGGACGAAGCGGCTGTGGACATGGAATGCCTTGAGTGTGGCGCGTCCCGCCTTTTTGAGCGCATCGGGGACGTTGTCCGCTGTGTAGTAGGAGAGGTCGAGCTGGTAGAGTACAACGTCCATGATGGACGGCGGCCAGACGGTCATGGACTCGAAGATCGGGTTGGCATCCGCGTCGACGATGGCATCGTAGGAGCAGATGTCGCCCGTGACGAACTCCTCGATGACGTAGGGGATGGCGGGCTTCGAGGCGTAGAAGTGGCGCAGTTCATCTGCGTTGTCGATGCGGTAGGTGTCCATCGCGCCGGCGCCGACATCGGGCTTTACAATGACGGGATAGCCGACCTCTGCCACGAATGCCTTGCCCGCGGCGTGTGTCGTGACCTTGCTGAGACGTGCGGTTGGAATACCGATCTTTTGATACACGGTTTTCATCGCTGCCTTGCTCTTGATCTGCTCCATGTCGCCGCTCTGCCAGCCTGTACGGATGTTGAAGTCCGTGCGCAGATGTGCGTCGCTCGCGAGCCAATGTTCGTTGTTGGACTCGATCCAGTCGATACGCCCGTATTTGAAGGTAAAGAATGCGACGGCGCGCAGCATTTGATCGTAGTCGTCGAGCGCGGGGACGAAGTAGTATTCGGTCAGGGACTCGCGTACTGCGTGGTGGAGCTGGTCATAGGGCGTGTCGCCAATGCCGAGAACGTTCACCCCTTTCTTTTTCAGACGGTCACAGAAGTTCCAATAGACGCGCGGGAACTGTGGGGAAACAAAGATAAAGTTCATAATCGCACCTCGTTGTCGTTGGATCAACCTTCTTACGTACAATGTAGCGAATCCACTGAATTTTGTCAACAAAATGCGGTGTCGTCAGGCGTCTTTTTTGAGGGTTGGCACGCGAAAGACAAAAAATACGATGTGCAGAATCCACATGAGGGCGATTGCCATGCGTGCGTGCGGGTGCTCGGTTAGGAGGAAGGAGATGCCCATGAGGGTGGTGACGGGGAACATGATGCGGAGCTTCTGCATGATGGTCATGCCGCGCCGTCCGTTCTGCATGAGCAGCATGGTTTGACGATAGATCTTCGTTGTGCGCAGCCATGCGTCCATGCGGCGCGAGCCACGCGTGAAGCAGTAGGCGGCGAGCAGGACGAAGGGGACGGTCGGCAGGATGGGGAGGAACGCGCCGAGGATGCCCAGCCCGAGACTGATGAGGCCGAGTGTGACGAAGAAAAATTTTTTTAGCAGCATGGTCGTTTTCCTTATAATTGAGATTATTTACCAAAGAGAGGATAGCATGAGACGGCGAAAATGGCAATGCAACGTTTTGTAGTTTTTTTGATTTGTGGTATAATGAAAAGCGGTTTTTGGGGGACTCCCGATTCATGCGGGGGTCATATGGGAGAGGAATGAGACGACGGTATGATTCGGATGAAAAATGTCTCAAAGATATACGATAACGGTTCGGTGGCGCTCGATCATGTGAGCATTGAGATCGGCAAGGGGGAGTTTATCTTTGTTGTCGGTGTGAGCGGCGCGGGGAAATCGACGTTCATCAAGATGCTCTTTCGTGAGGAGCTGCCGACGGAGGGGGAGCTCTTTGTCAACGGACACGATGTCGTCCATATGGATCCACAGGATGTCCCGTATCTCAGACGCGGACTCGGTGTGATCTTTCAGGACTATCGTCTGCTCTCGGACAAGACGGTCTATGAGAATGTGGCGTTTGCGATGCGCGTCATTGAGGCACCGCGTCAGATGATCCAGCGGCGTGTGAATGCGGTGCTCGATGTGGTCGGACTGCGCGACAAGTACCGCAATTTCCCCTCGCAGCTCTCGGGCGGCGAGCAGCAGCGTGTGGCAATCGCGCGCGCGATTGTGAACGATCCCGCGATCCTCATCGCCGATGAGCCGACGGGGAATCTCGACCCTGAGACGAGCTGGGATATTATGGATATCTTCAAGCGGATCAATGCGTCGGGCACGACGATCGTTATGGCGACGCATGACAAGGGAATCGTCGATACGATGCAGCGGCGCGTCATTGCCATCGAGGGCGGACACATCGTCCGCGATGAGCAGCGCGGAGGATACGGCTATGAAGATTAGAACCGCAGAATACTATGTGCAGGAGGTCTTTCGCTCGCTGCGGCGCAACAACTGGATGACGTTCGCGGCGGTCGGCACGGTGGCGGTCTCGCTCTTTATCCTCGGCGTGTTTCTGATTCTCGCGCTCAATATGAACCGCGCGGCGTCGCTGCTCGAGTCGCAGGTGCAGATCAGTGTCTATATGAAGGATGATCTCGCGAAGGATGCCGAGGAGGATGTGGGCGCAAAGATCCGTGCGCTGCAGGGGATCGAGTCCGTGACCTATGTCAGCCGCGAGGAGGCGCGTGAACGCCTGTCGGAGCGTCTGGGGGAGCAGAAGTATCTGCTGGACGCGCTCGGCGACAAGAATCCGCTGCCGAACGCCTATGAGGTGACGGTGCGGCAGCCGGATATGGTGGAGACGGCGGCGAAGCAGATCGAGCGCATGGACGGCGTGGAGTCCGCGAAGTACGGACAGGATGTGGTGGAACACCTCTTTGACATCACGCGGCTTGTGCGTATCTTTGGCGTGCTGCTCATCCTGCTGCTCGGCAGTGCGACGGTGTTCATCATTGCGAATACGATCCGTCTGACAGTGTTTGCACGGCGGCGTGAGATTGCGATTATGAAGTATGTCGGTGCGACGGATGAGTTCATCCGCTGGCCGTTCGTGCTGGAGGGGATTGTGCTCGGGTGCATCGGCGGCCTGATTTCTGCGATTGTTCTGCGCAGCTTCTATGCGGGCGTGACGAACAAGGTCTATGATACGCTCGCGTTTTTCCCGCTGATCCCACAATATCCGTTCATGAATTATGTGAGCTTGGCGATTATCCTGCTCGGCATGGTGATCGGTGCGGTGGGCGCTTGGGTGTCGCTCAAGCGTTTCCTAAAGGTGTGAGTATGGGACAAGGGATGAAACGGATGCTCGCGTCGGTGCTGGCCGTGACACTCCTCGCAGCAGCGGGGCAGGGGGCGGCGGCGACGCTTGAGGAGGAGCGCGACAGCTACGATGCGCAGGTGGAGGAGCTGGGACGGCAGAGCGACGAGCTCGCCGGAAAGATCGACTCGCTCTCGGAGCAGAAGCGAATTCTGGATGAGCAGGCAGAAACGGCAATCGCCGCGCACAGGGCGCGCCGTGCCGAGCTGAACGCGACGCTCGAACGTCTGGAGGAGAACGAGGAAAAGCTTGAGGTCGCCGAGCGGGACTATGCGCGTAAGAGCGAGGCGCTTGGGAGGCGTGTGCGCGATATTTACATCAACGGGCAGATCTCCTATGTGGATGTGCTTTTCGGTGCGAAGGATTTTTCGGATTTCCTCACGCGCATGGATCTCCTGAAGCGCGTCATCAAGCAGGACTATGATCTCGTGCATGAGGTGCTGGCACAGCGCAACGCGATGATCGCGCTCAAGGAGGAGCTCGAGAAGGATCGCGCGGCGCAGGAGCCGCTTGAGAAGAAGGCACGCGAGGCGCGTCTCGCGATGGAGGAAAAGGTCGAGGCGCAGCGGGCGATCATCGAGCAGATGAAGTACGACAAGGAGACGATCGACCGCAAGCAGGACGAATCCCGTGCGGCATCGGAGCGCATCACGCAGATGCTCCGGCGCAGCGGTCTCAGGAGTCTCCCCGTGCAGGGCTCGGGCGCGATGATCTGGCCGCTCGCGGGGGAGATCACGTCGGATTTCGGTTGGCGCACGCATCCCATTACGGGGGCACAGCGGTTTCACAGCGGCATCGACATCGGCGGCGACTACGGCGACCCGATCTATGCCGCGCAGGCGGGAACGGTTGAGTATGCGGGCTGGATCTCTGGCTATGGCTATGCTGTGATCATCAACCACGGCGGCGGGATCTCGACGCTCTATGGACACTGTCAGTCGCTCGATGTGAGCACGGGGCAGAGTGTCGCGCAGGGCGAGCTGGTTGCCGAGTGCGGCTCGACGGGCAACTCCACGGGGCCGCACTGTCACTTTGAGGTGCGTGTCAACGGCGAGCCGGTGAATCCGCTTGGGTATTTGTAGTCATCGGTGTGTTGCAGTTCCCCTCGCGAACGCTTAGTTACGCAAGGGGAATTACGATAACACCAACAGCTGCGATTCAATGAAAGAAACTATGAGCAGAAAAAAACTAATTTCCATCGTCCTTCTGTCCGCACTTCTCGGGAGTATGCTGACTGTGTTTGCGGCGGGCGCGTTCCTGCGCTCGATGGGGCTGTATGCGGACGATGCCCTGCGTCTTTTCGGCGTGATGAAGTTCATCCAGGCGCGTTATGTGAATGCACCCGATGCGTCGGCACTGGTGGACGGCGCGATTGACGGTATGGTCGCCTCGCTCGACGATCCGCACTCCATCTATATGCCGCCCACGATGTTCAAGGAGCTGCGCCAGCATACGGAGGGATCGTTCGGCGGCATCGGTGTGACGATGGGGTTCAAGGACAACAACGTCAAGATCATCTCTGTCCTCGAGGGCACGCCCGGTGAGGCGGCGGGACTGCGTGCGGGCGATGAGATTCTCGCTGTGGACGGTACGCCGACGAGCGAACTCCAAAACGAGGAGGTTGCCCTGCGTATCCGTGGCGAGGCGGGCACGCAGGTCGTGCTGCGCATCCTGCGCGACGGTGCGGAGCAGGAGTACACGATCACGCGCGACATCATACAGGTTGCGTCCGTGCGCGGTGTGCTCGTCGAGGGAACGACCATCGGCTACATCCGCATCGGCTCGTTTGCCGAGCATACGGGCGAGGAGTTCGCTGCGGAGATGAACCGTCTCGCGGGCGCGGGGATGACCGCGCTCATCATCGATCTGCGCGAGAATCCAGGCGGGCTCATCACGAGCTGCGCCGCCGTCGCCGAGCAGGTTGTTCCGGCGGGGGTGATTGTCTCTGTCATTGACCGTGACGGAGATGAGGAGGTCTATCGCTCCTCTCTCAGCGAGCGCAAATATCCGATTGTCGTGCTTATCGACGAGAACAGTGCGAGCGCGTCGGAGATTCTCGCGGGAGCACTCCAGGATACGGGGGCGGGTACGGTCATCGGCACGACCTCGTACGGCAAGGGCTCGGTTCAGGCGGTTCTGCCGCTCTTTCACCAGGACGGGCTGAAACTCACGATTGCAAAGTACCTTACGCCAAACGGCAGATCCATCGACGGCACGGGCATCACCCCCGACATCACTGTCGAGCGTTCGTCCTCGGACACGACGGACGTGCAGTTTGAGGCGGCGAAGCAGTATCTCATCGAACATCCGTCGCTTTGAGGAAGCACTGATAAATTCAACACCATCATCTTGACGCATCTTTTTTGCCCGCACTTCGGCGGAAAATCCTCCACATAGCCCTTGCTATGCGTCCGGTTTTCCACCTTGTTCGGACGAAAAAATCTACGCCAATCTGACGGATTTCATTTTATCAGCGATTCCTCTAAGCGAAAAATAACAGCGTTTTAAGACGGACATAGCGCCCCTGCGTTAGCATGGGCGCATTGTTATATGGATCTATATGGAGGAAGCGTTTATGTATAAAGAGGGGTACAGGCGGCGTGTATTTGCCGCATTTGTACTGAGCACGGCACTCGCTCTGCCGATGACTGCGGATGCGATGAGCCTTACGCTTGCGGAGGCGATCCATACGGCGCTCGCCGCGAATACGGGGCTGCGTCTCACGCAGACGAACGAGCGGTCTGCCGATGCCGCAGTGAAACAGGCGCGCGGCAGAAACAGCATCGCGGCGGAGGCATCCGACACCCTGCGTACGAGCAAGACACGGGATGAGGATGCGCAGACGAGCAACGCGCTCGCACTTTCGGCGCGTCTGCCGCTCTACAGCGGCGGTGCAAATGAGGCGAATATCGCAGCGGGTGAACTCGGCGCACGTGCGGCGCGTCTTGCCACCGAGCGTGCGCGTGAGGATCTGAAATACGAGGTGACTGCCGCCTACTGGGATGCCGTGGAGGCAGGCAAAAAGATCGAGGTGCAGCGGGACACCGTCAACAAATACGACGCGCACCTAAAGAATGTCACGGCACTCTACGAGGCGGGAGCACAGGCGAAGATCGATGTGCTGCGCTCCTCCGTGGAGCTGTCGAACGCGCGGCAGGAGCTTATTCGTGCGGAGAATGCCTATGAGGTGAGCCTTGCAACGCTGCGGAACCTGCTGAATATCAGCCGTACGGAGCCGCTGACACTCACGAGCGAGGTCGCGTATCAGCCGTTTGAGACCTCGGTGGAGGACTGCATTTCGTACGCGAACCGCAGCCGCCTCGATCTTGCCGAGGAACGGATGAAGGTGCAGCAGAAAGAGCTTGCCGTCGAGAGCGCACGGGCAGGGAAGAAACCCACCGTCAGTCTCACGCTCGGTACGGCCCTCTCCAGTCAGTTCCAGCCGCGTCATGATACGAGCGCGGACGTGTCCGCCTCCGTGGGGGTCAGTTGGAACATCTTTGACAGCGGTGTTACGCGCGGAGCGATTGAGGCGGCGGAGGCGGAGCGTGACATTGCCCTGCTGACGCTGAAAAAGGCGGAGGAGACCATCGACCTGAACCTCCGCAAGGCGTATCTCAATATGCGTGAGGCGGAGCAGCGGTTTACCGCGACGGGAGACGCGGTGCGTCAGGCACGCGAGGACGATCACATCGCGAATGAGCGCTACCGTGCGGGCGAGGGCATCCTGCTCGACATCATCGACGCGCAGACGGCGCTCAGTGCAGCGGAGACGAATGCGATCAGCGCGCGCTATGACTATGCACGCTATCGGGCGCAGGTCGAGAATATCATGGGGACAGAGCTGACGGACAGCGAGCGTGCAGCGGCGGAGGGGCTTCCTACCGTGACTGCTGAGGAGCGTGCGGCAGCACAGGCGGCGTACGCAGAGGCAGGGACGACGGCAGCTGTGCAGGGGGAGGCGCAGGAATGAAACGCAGGACAATCATCGGCATCGGCGCACTGGCGGCGGTGCTGGTCGCGGGTGGTGTGTATTGGTACATGGAGTCGCGTGCGGCGGAACAGATGGCACATACCGTTGAGACTGTGGAAGTGCGGCGCATGGACATCAAGTCGACGGTGGAGGCGACAGGGACGATCCGCCCCGTGGACTCCGTGGAGGTCAGCTCCAAGATCACAGCACGCATCAACTCCGTTCTCGTCAAGGAGAACGATGTCGTTACGGCGGGGCAGGTGGTCGCAACGCTCGACGGCAAGGACTACGAGGCGAAGCGCGATCAGGCGCAGTACCGCGTGACGAATACGCGTGCGAAGTACAACCGCATGAGCTATCTCGAAAGCATCGGCGCGAAGTCCAAATCCGATCTCGA
>CALJPB010000218.1 GCA_937981305.1 uncultured Selenomonas sp. | reverse complement strand
CCATTGATTTCCCAGACTTTTAAAACAGATATGTGCGTTCATCCTAGCACAAGTCTTTTGGATTGTAAACTGCAGCAGAAAGATTCCGAATGTGCTTCCGGACGGACAACGTATCACTTTAATGTAAGATGTTATCACTTTCTGCAAATTTGTTGTATAGTTTTTTCTTAAATAGTATATTGTAAGTGGAATAAAATAAAATTTTCAGTCGATGACTATTTCATATAAAATCGACCGACGCGCAGATGTCTCGAAAGGATGGAAATGATCGTGGAAAAGGAAATGAATCACTCCCATTATGTTCGTCTTCTCATCGGACTCGGCACACTTTGCTGTCTCATGGGGGGAGGCCAGACGGCTCTTGCCGCACCGCCCCCCGATGCGGATATGGTCGCAGGGCAGGACGCGGGAGCACAGCTCAGCCGCATGGAGCGCGAGCAGCAGCGCCGTGCACAGCAGGAACGCCTGGGTGCAGGTGCGCAGGAGGGGCTGGATACGCCGCCCGTTACGCAGACGGAGGAAGAGGGGGCGCTGCACTTCGTTCTGCATGGCGTGACCTTTGATCGGAGCGCGATCTTCACGGCGGAGGAACTCGATGCCTTCGCTGCAGATCTTCTCGAAAAGGATGTTACGATCAGCGATCTCTATGCGCTTGTCGCACGAATCAATGAGGCGTATGAGGCGCACGGACGGCTGACCTGCCGTGCTGTGCTCGCGCCGCAGACCATCAGCGGCGGCATTCTGCACATCACGTTGATCGAAGGACGCACGGGTGCGGTGGCAGTGGAAGGCAACCGTCACACAGCGCAGTCCTTCCTCGAATACCGTCTCGGCATTGAGCGCGGGGAAATCCCGGACTTCAACGAATTGAACCGAAACCTCCTGCGCTGGAACGCGAGCTATGACGCGCCGTTGCGCGTGCGTATGGCGGCAGGCAAGGAGGAGGGCACGACGGACTATGTGCTTGAGATCGCCGAGCCGCGCAATGAGACCCTTGCCCTCTACGCGGACAACATGGGCAGCGTTTCGACGGGGCGCGAGCGCTTCGGCCTCATCTATACGAACCGCAGCGTTTCGAAGAGCCGCGATCGTCTGACACTTATGACGCTCGATGCGCGGGGCATGAAGTCCTTTCTCGGCAGTTATCAGGTACCGCTCGGACGGGACGGCTCGACCATGCGCATCGGCTACAGTGCGAATGCGACGCGCATGGTCCAAGGACCACTCGAACCCCTGAATGTGCGCGGACATTCGACGGGCGTGAACATCGGCTTCAACATTCCGCTCTACGTTACGACGAAGCGCAAGACGGAGCTGTACGCAGGGTACGGACGCACGCACGCGCAGACGGACTTTGCGGGAAATCACTGGATCGACGATCGGGTGGATGGCTGGAACATCTCCGTGACGGAGACGCTTTACGGGCGCAAGTCCGCGCTTCTCATGACGCACGGCATCCGTGCCGCCGCTAGCGAGAACATCAGGCGGGAGGAAAGCCGCTACAGTATGTATCAGGGCAATGTCTTCTATCAGACGCGCACGCACGGCAGTCAGATGATTACGGCGCGACTGGACGGACAGGTTGCCTTTGCACACTACATTCCAAGTGCGGAGCGGTTCTACATCGGCGGTGCGCAGAGCGTGCGCGGCTACGAGGAGTCTCTGCTGGGCGGCGACAGCGGCTATGCGGCGAGCATCGAATACGCCTTTCCCATGCTGCCCAAAAGCTGTGCCTACGGATTTCTGTTTTACGACTGCGGTGCTGTCTACGGCGACAGTGCCTTTGACGATCACATTCTGTCTTCATGGGGGCTGGGCATACGGACGGCGGCAAGCGATCCGGTTTACGCGCAGCTTACCGTGGGATTCCCACTGCGCAAAGAACTCAATGATACGAATACAAAGGGCGCACGGCTGCACTTCAGCCTGAACGCAACGCTGTAATCAAGGATGAAAGGAAGAGGCATCATGAGCAGCTATCGAAAACTTGCAAGAAAACAGGCATTTCGTCTGGGGCTGGCAGTCACCGCGATGGTGGGGGGCATGACGGGCTGGCACACAGCTGCGTACGCAGACGGCGCGACGGACATCCAAAAGATGGATGCGGCGAATGCGGGGACGATTACAACATCGAACAACGTGTGGACCGTTGTGCCGGACAAGGTCGAAGGCGATCTTGCGACCAACGCATTTTCAAAGTTCATCCTCGATCAGAATAACGTCGCCAATCTGCAGATGTATAAGGGCGGGGTGAGCGCGAACACGCTCGTCAATATGGTGCAGGGGCGCATCGACATCCGCGGGACGGTCAATGTGCTGAAAAACGCGACGACCATCGGCGGCAATGTGTTCTTTCTGTCCCCCGAGGGGATGGCGGTCGGCAGAACGGGCGTCATCAATGCGGGCAGTATTACGGCACTCACACCAAGTACAGACTGGTTCAACGACCATTTGCAGGACAATCGCGTCAAGGTCACGGCGGCGGATATGGATGCACTCAAGGCGGGAACGATCCCGCTGAATGCGGACGGCTCCATCGTCATTGACGGTCAGCTCAACGCGCAGAGCGGCATTCGTCTGGGTGCGCCCGTGATTACGGTCGGCTCTGCGGAAAGTGCGGCGCAGCTCACGAGTCAGAACGACCTCAATTTTGCCGCGCTGGTCAATGCGGGCAGCACAAGTGCGGGGCTTGGCACGCTGACCGCTACGACAGGCGCGGGCGGCGACATTGTGCTCGCAGCGGCATCGAATCGGCTGAACAACACAACAGACGATGTTCCGAAATACACGAATCCCCTCAGCGGCAGCAAAAACGAAATCAAGGCGGAGCTGACCGTCGGAAAGAGTGCGGCGATTACGGGAGACCGAAATGTCGTGCTCTCTTCGTATGCCGAGCACACGGCAGACGAGAACGAGGCATTCGGCGGAACATCCTCGAATACCTCCGCGAAGCTCCTCGGTCAGAGTGTCAAGACGACGGCGAATACGACGGTGAACGGCAGTGTGACGGCGGATGGGCGTCTTTCCGCCACGGCAAAGGCGAAGAATATCGCCTCGGAGGCAGGACCTCTTTCAAATCCGGCGGGGCTTGCCGATGAAGTCGCAGGGGTCATCGCCGTCAACGTCGATCCTTCCTACATGATTATGGGCAGTGAGGCGACGGTGAAGATCGGCGCAGATGCCGCACTCACGGCAAAGGGCGCGGATCTCACGGTGACGCAGGACGGCAAGACGGTGGTTCAGGAGCGTGCGCTGATCGTCGGCGCAGATGCACGCTCCTCCGTGGATGCGGGTGCGACCACATCCAAAATCAAATTTGCAAACATCAAGCACACCAACGCAGTTCCTGCGATGGCGGTCGCCTATGCCAAGGCTCAGAGCGCGGCAAATGTGACCGTAGAGGGGCATCTCACGGCAGAGCAGGGCAGTGTGGACGTTCATGCAAAATCCCGCGAGGATCTGATTGCAGCCGCCCATGCAAAGACAACGCAGCTCGGCGCAGGAGCGGACTCGACGCAGATCATGAATGTCGCCGTTCTTGTAGCGCGCGGCAATAACGACGCACAGGTGGAAATCGGGCAGGGCGCAGCAGTCACGGCAGAGAAACAGGCGGACATCACAGCCGATGCGACGAGCAAATTGGAGACCTCTGCGAGCGCTTCCGGCAAGGAAAACTCCCTGCTCAATGTCGCTGTCAATGTGACGAAGCAGACGAGTGCGGCGCATACGGAGGTGCGCGGCACCGTCACGGGTAAGACGGCTGCGAACATCCATGCCTATAACACGCAGCTGAAAAACAGTGTGGAGGCGAGCACGGCAGCCGGCAAGAGCGGTATGATGACATATTTTTCCAATGCCGCAGCGAATACGAACACCGTCACGGGACTGACACAGAAGATCAAGAATGTCATCGGAGGCATTCGCTCCAAGATCGGATTTCCCAGTGATGGACTTTCCTCGCCGATCGAACTCGACAAGCTGGGGGAGAAAATCTCGCTCGGCGGCGCGGTCAACGTGCTGAATGAGGAGCAGCAGGCGAATGTCCTCCTTGCGCCGCACGCGGTCGTTCGCTCGGATGGAGCGGTGAAGATTGATGCGGACAGCATCATACGCGGTACGCATGTCCGGGCGCAGAGTGCCGTCAACAGCCATACGGATCCGAACTGGTACCTCACGGAGGACGGAAAGACGGAACGGGTTCAGGCGCATCAGACCAAGGAAACGCAGGGCATGGGCAGCTTTGCCGTGAACGTGGCGAACATCAAGAATACGGCGGGTGTCACGACCCTTGCGGCAGAGGAGTCCGGCACATCCTACGCACCGAACATCACGGGAAAGAGCGTTGACATCACGGCAGATGGGCATGTTCTCTACACAAATATTGACGATATGATCAGCGAACTCCGCGCGAGCTTCGAAGAGTTCAAGCAGTACTGCGCCGCCTTTCAAGGCACGCACGCCGCTACGCTGACTGCGGCGCAGGATAAGGCCGAGGCGTATCTGAAAAAGTGCGACAATGACTCCGCCTATATCGTCTCGAAGGAGGGGCTGAAGGAGGCAAAAGAACTCGCTGCCGCCATAAAAGCCGTGGCAGACGTGCTCAAAGAGGACGTCACAGTTCCTGCAAACCTTGCGGAACGTGCATTGGTGTTTGCCAACCCTTCGAGCTACCTGACCTTCCAGGCATCGGCGAAGTTCTCGGGCAAGGGGCCGACGCAGGAAAACCCCGATGCGGAGCAGGCGAAAATTGCGGGCGCGGCGGGGGTCAATTTTGCCGATGTCGATAACCATGCGGCGGTCGTTCTGGGACGCGGCACGAAGGTCACAGCAGAGGATGAAGTGACGGTTGCGGCAAGCAGCAAAAAGCAGCTCGTGACACTGGTGGGCGCACCCGCATGGCAGGCGGGTGCAGATATCGCGATCGGCGGCAACCTCGGCATCACCGTCGGCGATACAACGGCGGACACCATCGTCGCGGAAGGCACGGAGATTACAGGCAAGAAGGCTGCAATCAAGGCGACGAACAGCTATGACGGCATCCACCTCGCCGTTGCAGCGGGCAAGGGCGGCAAGATCGGCTTTCAGGGCATGGCGAACTACGTCGGCGGCACATCGGGGGCTGTGACCTCCGTCGACGACGAGGCAAAGATCACGGCAGCTGCGGCGGCGCAGATGAACGCGCTGAACACGACGAATATCACGAACATCGCCGGCTCGGCGGTTCTTGGCACGGGAGCCGCGATCGGGCTTTCCGCTGCGCTCAACAACGTTGCGCAGACAAGCATCGCGGCGATTGCCGACAACGATGCGGCAGAGGAGACACCGCAGGATAAGACCGCAGAGCAGCGCACGGAGAAGCAGATCCGTGCGGCGCAGAAACGTGCGGTGCAGCCCTTTGGGAATGTGAATTCTGCGGATCTCTACGGCACGGCGGCGAAGAAGATGGCGGGCGCGGTGCAGGCGGAGACACTGGACGTCAATGCCGAGCAGAAGGGACTCATCAATGCGGCTGCGGCTGCGGGCGCAATCGCGACCGGCGATGACACCAGCGAAAAGGGCGGCATCTTTGACAAGATCGGTCAGACGGTCACGACCGGCAAAAACATGGTCGGTAACGGAATTACGAAGATCGACAACAAGCTGCAGGATCTCGTAGGGAGTTCCCTCAAAAGACAGGCGGAAAAAAAGACGGTTCCGATCAACGCGGTCAAGAACCTCGGATTTAATCAGAAGCAGCCTCCGTTTACCCTCGATCTGGCGGGCAGCGCCTCGGTCAACCTCAGCAAGGTGACGACGGCGGCAGAGATGAAGGGGGCGAACGTCACCCTGACGACAAATGCGGCATCGCCCGCAGCCATGAAAAACCTCACCGTCAGCGCACAGGACTCCTCCTTTACGGGCGCATGGGGCGGCGCACTGGCGGTCACGTGGAAAACCACCACGAAGAGCCAGAACGAAGACAGCGCGAACGCCGGCATTGCGGGTGCGGCGAGCGTCAACGTGCAGAGACATCGCGACGTTCTGGCGCTCATGTCGGACAATCGCATCAAAGGCGCGGACAGCATTGAAAACGTCGCCGTTCAGAAAGGCGGAACCGTTGCCGCCGCGCTCGGACTGTCGGTCATGAAAACAAGCGGAAACACGGTGACATCCACCGCTGTCCCCGTTTCTTTGACGTACAACGAGGGCGGATCGGTCACGTCGGCACAGATGCGGGATAACTACGTCAATGCGGCGGCGGACGGAACGGCACTCACGGGCATACAGAAAACAGATCTTTCCAATCGCGCCGTCAGTTCGAATACGCAGGTGTCGGGTGGTGTGAGTGCGGGGCTTGTCTTCGGCAGCAAAAGCTCGAATGCGGTGGGCGCGGTCGTCGCCGTATCCAATCTGAGGAATGACGTGCACGCGGACATCACACAGACACGCAAGGATACGGGCGCACTGCGCAATATTGGCGCGCTCACGAACGAAGCTGTTTCCGGGATGACGCAGATCGGCGCAGCGATCGGTGTCGGCGCTGCCTCCGGCTCCGAACATGCAGCCGCGGTGACGGGCAGCTTTGTCGTGAACAACTTCGCGAACAAGACGGCGGCACAACTCACGAGGGTCACGCTGACGGCAGACAGCGCAAATGTCCGTGCGGACGACAAACAGGAGGCGGGCGCATATCAGGAGTATCTCGAGGAGCGCGGTATCGAGACCTCGGGTGACAAGTATCAAGAGGATTTTGCAAAGGGCAAGAGCAACAGTTCCCTTGCGGTCGATCAGGACGGCAATCTGACGCACAGCGGCGGCAGTACCATCGTCACGGCGGCGGCAAGCATCTCCGCTGCGGCGGGCAGCAGCGCAGCGACAGCGGCGGGGATCGGCGTCGGTGTCGGCGTGATTAAGAATGACTTCACGGCGGGCGTGAGCGGCAGCGACCTGGAGCTGAAGGGCGCGCAGGGGCTTAACGTGGAGAGCGTCGCCGATACCCGTGCCATAAACGTAGCGGCGGGCGTAGCGGGCAGTGGCGGCATCGCGGCAGCAGGTTCCGCCTCTGTCATCGCGACGAACAATGAGACCTCTGCGATCGTCAAGGACAGCACGATCAAGGCGCAAAAACTGCAGGCGAACGCACTCACGAAGAGCCTCCTCGTCAACGTCGCGGGACAGATCAGTGTCTCTGCGGGCGGCGCAGGTGTGGCGGCAGGGCTTGCCACCGCCGTCAACATGATCGACAACAATACGACGGCAGCACTGCGCGGCGGCAGACTGACGCTCTCGCACGACGGCATCGTAAACCTCAACGCGCAGAACATCGGCGGCATTGAGGCGCTGACAGCAGGGGTTGCCGCAGGGACACAGGCAGCCGTCAGCGGCGCCATCTCCGTCAACGTCGGGAAAAACGATACCCGCGCGGAGATTGCGCAGTATGAGGTGACGAAGGGGCGGATGGTCGACGCAGAGATCAGGGGCGCGAAGTCCGTCCGTGTGACAACACTTGACCAGACGCGTCAGGATGCCGCCGTCGGCGGTGTCTCTGCCTCCACGCAGGGCGGTGCAGTAGGCGCTTCCGTCGCTTTCAACGCCCTGCTCGGACAGCAGAACACGGCACGCATCAGCGGGGCGAAAATACGCCTCGCAGAGGGCGGCATGGTGGACGTGAACGCCAAAAACAAGGGCGAGCTGAACACCGTCGCGCTCAATGTCGCCGGCTCGGGCGGTAGTGTCGCATTTGCGGGGGCGGCAGCGGTCGCCGATGTCGATCAGGATACGACGGCGGAGATCGTCAGTTCCGACATTGAGGCAGAAGCGGGCAAAACGGCGGGGGATGTCACGGTACAGGCGGACGGCAAACTGACGGCACGCACCTTTGCCATCGTCGGCTCGGGGTCGTCCGAAGGTGCGGCGATCGGCGCCGGCGTTGCCGTCAACCTTCTCGATGCCGACACCAATGCCGTCATCAGCGGCGGGAAGATACATGCGGCGAATGTTATCACGGATGTGAGGAGCGACTTGGACATCCTCAACATCGGCATGGGCGTTGCCGCGAGCAGCGAGGGCGTCGCCGTTTCCGGCTCGGTCGCCGTCAACAAGATTGATAACGATACCCGCGCGAAGATCACGGACGGCGCGAAGGTGACGGCCCGAAAGAACGCCGTTGTCACGGCGGCGAGCGACGACCGCATACAGAACTACTCCGGTCAGCTCACAGCATCGGCAGAGGGCGCCGCCGCCGGTGTCTCGGTCAGCACAAACATCATCGGTTCGCATACGGATGCAGAGATCTCCGGCCGAGGAACGGAGGTTATTTCCCATACGAAGAATACGGATGCGGCAACCACGGTTAAGGACGGACTGGATCATGACAAACTCTACAACGCGCCTCTGACACTCGGCACACTCACCGGACTGGACGGCCTTTCGGCGGGTCGCAAGGAAAATACGTATCGCGGGGTCGCTGTCTCCGCCTCGGCGACGCACACGGAGAATTCCTTCCTCGTCAATGCCGGCGTCACAGGAATGGGCGCTGTAGTAAGCGGAACCGTCAACACAAATGTCATCGGCGGAACGACCTCGGCGAAGATCACGGACGCGACGGCAAAGGCGGCGGGGGCGGATGTCTCCGTACGCGCCGATGATGCGACGAACAGCGGTGCGCTCGTCGGCACGGTCTCCGTCGCAGGAGAGGGCGCAGCCCTCGGCACAGGATCGAGCATCAACCTCGTGAACCGCACGACTCAGGCAGCGGCGGAGCGCAGCACGATTACGGCGAAAAACGCCGCCATCGCCGCACGCTCCGGGCAGGGCATTGCCGCCCTCACCATGGGCGTCAGCTTTGCCGACGAGTTCGGCGCGGCAAATTCGAACAATTTCGTACGCATGGAGCAGCATACGAATGCCGCGCTGACGGACAGCAAGGTGGACGTGAGCGGTCTCAGCGTCACAGCGGACAATCTGGCACGCCTCCATGCAAATGCGCTCACCAAGGGGCTTGCGGGCTATGGTGTCGGCGCGGGCGTCGGCACGGCGGTTCTCCTCGACCGCAGCACGACTGAGGCGGATGTTGCGGGGACGACCGTCTCCTATGCGGACGATCAGGGCGAGACGCTTGTCCGTGCGCACAACGAGGAGCATTTGACAAACGCCGTTTACAGCCTCGGCGCGGCGGGGCTCGGAGGCGTCGGCGCGAGCATTGGCGGCGGAGACGTGCGGAACACCGTCAAAGCGGTGGTCAGAGACAGCAGCCTCGGGTCGATCAAGAAGGACAAGAACGATACCAAACCGGAGACGGCGGCAAAGAAGATCACCGTCACGGCGGAGAACGATCTGGACTTTGACGAGCAGAGCGGCGTGTACGGCGGCGGTGCTGTCGGTGCGAGCGTCGGCATTGCGGTCAACAACTTCAAATCCACCGTCGAGAGCGTGGTCACGGGCAGCACGCTCCATGCACGCGAGGCGGCAGACATTACGGCGCACGATGCAAAGACGATCCGGCAGCTTGCGACAAACGGCGCGGCCGGCATTGCAGCAGTTGGGCTGAACATCATGGTGATGAACGTCGGCGCGGATCTGAAGGATTCCTATACAATGGAGGAAGGCTCGGACAAGGAGAAGCAGCGTGCCGATCTGAAACAGCACACGGACAATGAAAAAGCGCAGGAGCAGGATGCGGCAGCGCGCTCTCAGGAGGGGTTGTCCTACGTCTCGTCCGATAACAGCGGCAATGCACTTGCGGAAAAGACCGCGCCGAGCACGGAGGCAAAGGCATCCGCACGCGCGGAGCGCTCGCACATCCGTGCGGATGGAAACGGCAGTGCAATCAGCCTCAGCGCACGCGACACCATGAACATCACGCAGCTCACCATGCAGGCAGGTGTCGGCGGCATTGCCGTCGGGGGCGCTGCCGGCATCGTCGAAAGCAGGGCGAATGCGGAGGTTGTCACATCGGGCAGCAAGCTGCGTGCGGATACGATCACGCTTGACTCCGCAAAGGACGGCGCGGCGGCTCTTAAAATCTATCAGGGCGCGGCAGGAGCGGGCGCATTCAATGCCGCCTATGGCGGGCTGAACATGGGCGGCAGGAACGACCTCGCCATCTCCGGCACAGAGATGCACGGCAAGACCATCACGGGCACGACGCGCGACGCCACAACGGGCAAGGTGGAGATCATCGGCGTTGCGGCAGCCACCGGCAATGGAGCAAACATCCTCGTCGGCAATGCCGCCCATGACGGCGTACAGACCATGCGCGTCGCAAACAGTACGCTCACGGCAGACGGGGATCTGACGCTCTCCATGACGCGTGCGGCAAAAACAGCTGACGCGCCGACCCTGCAAACAATTACAAAGGCGGCAGCGAGCGGCATCACCTTTGCCGGCAACGGCATCGCGGCGCTTGCGCGCGAGACGGGCGGCATGACCATGCACCTAGCGAAGGAGAATACGCTCGCGGCGGCGGGGGCGCTGACGCTCCGGACGGACAACCGCGCCGACGTGCGCGCCGAGACCGGCGCTCTTTCGGCGAGCATGATTGCGGCGGCGACGGCGACGCACGCCTCCGCCTCCTTTGGCACGGCGGAAAACGCCTATCGGAATCGCATTCTCGTCGGTGTGGAGGATCAGCAGGGCGGCAGGACGGATGGGGAGAACACGCTTACGGGTAGGACTGTCACCATCTCCGCCGAGACGAACGCAAAGGAGTCGGCACAGCTGAAAGCTCTGAGCGCGGCAGGAACTGCGGGCGTGCAGGTGAGCACGGCGAAGATCGGCGCTTACAGCGACGCCAAGACCCTCCTTTCGAGCAGAACGAACTACAGAACAGCGGTAATTTCACCCACATCGGCACAGCCGAGCGGGGTTAAAGAGCTGCAAATCAGTACCAAGAACATTCATACACAGGATCTGGACGCGCGCGGCATCGCTGCGGGAGGTCTGTTTGCTACGGCTACAAACTACGGCGCAATCAAGAATGTGCTCCACAGTGATACAACTGCTTACGGCACAGGCAGCGGCAGTATCCTCCATAATGCCGCGCTCACCACGGACGCTGAGGAGGTGAAGAAGGGCAAGGCAGACGGCAGCGGCGGCGCGCTCGTCGCCATCAGCCCCATTGCTGCATGGATTTCGGATGATACAACCCTCAGCGCGAAGACCAAGCTCATGGGGACGTGGAATCTGTTGGGCGCGCTCGACGCGAAGGCATCCACCTATGACAACACCGTACACGATGTCGACGCACTTCAGGCGGCAATCGTCGGCGGCAGCGGCACGCGGCTGACAAAGACGCTCGCTCAGAACGCAGCTGTCTCCGTAGAGAACGCGCAGATCGAGACGGTCGGCGCGCAGAACTACGAGGCGAAGAATGTGTTCAGCCACGCGGACAAGGACGCGGCGAGCGGCTACGGCGCGGGCACGCTGAGTGCGGGCGAGGTCTCCTCGAACATGACGGAGACGGCAAAGGTCACATTTAAGAACAGCAGTGCAAAGACAACGGGCTATGCGGGGATCACCGCGCAGAGCCTCACAGAGGGCACATCCAAGACCACCGGCATCGTGAAATCTGCGGGTGTGATTCCGTTCACCATGATGAACGGCAGCCTCGGCGTGACCTATGATAACACCGTCGATGCCGTCAACAGCCATCTCGCGACTGCAAAGGCAGATGCGAATATCGCACTTGCGGCGAGAGACAATACCGAGATCCGCTATGAGATGAATGCCGACACGCAGGGAGGTCTTGCGGGTACGGCAAGTGCGGCACTCACATCGAACATCACGCGCGGGAATACCGTCCGTGTCGACGGGGCGAGCACGCTCTTTAGTTCCAACGACGTAAATCTCTATACGGGACGCGGCATCGACCCGCAGACGGGCGAGCGCAATCTCGGCACGTTCAAGCTCTCGCTTCTGGCGGATGCGACGAACCGGACGGGGATTCCCCTGCGCAGTGCCCCCAAACTCGACAATAAGATGACGCAGACCAACACCGTCAGCATCGAGCGTGGCGCGCAGGTTGAGAGCGTCCGCCATGCGAATCTCTCTGCAGTGTCGGGCTATACACAGGCGTATGAGAGCGCGACCGCATACAATATCTGGTCGGGCAAGGGCGCGCAGAGTTCGCTGACGACGACGGCGAACGGCGAAGGGGACAGAAAAGGGGAGACGAGGCACAATGAGGTGCAGGTAGACGGCTCCGTCACCGCCGGCATCCACAACCGCCTCAGCATGAGCATCCGGCAGACGACACCCGGTATGTCGGAGGCGAAGACCAACGAACTTGCGGCAAGGCTTGCTGCGATGACACCGGCGCAGAAAGAGGCGCTGGTGCAAAAGACGGATGTCACGGAGGAGGAACGCCTGCTGCGCGACATTTACCTCCTCTCGGAGGGCAGCGGGACGCTGGGTGCGGGCGAGGAACAGTGGCTCTATGGAAAGCTCGTCGGTACGGTCAAGGCGGACATCACGGAAGGCGGGGAGTGGTTCGGCAAAAACGCCATCAGCTACCGAAATCTCACGCTGAACAATCCCTACCTCGCGGAGTACAACGAACTCATGCGGGCATACTTCAATGTGAAGAAAGGTTCGACAGAGGCGAATAACCTCAAAGACGCGCTCGGTTCACTGAAAACAACGATGGAAGCGGAGGGCTTCGTGGCAGGGGATACCATTCTGCCAAGCCGCACGACCATCGGACTCGTTCTGCCCAATCTTGCCGTCTCGGGCGGCGATGTGAACCTCGAGGCGGATGCCGTCAGCGGAACGGGCAGCCTGACGGCAAAGGGAGCGCCTGTCGTCAACGTGCAGAGTGCGGCGGAGCGCCGTCTCATCGTGCAGGATGTCAAGATCTCCGACCCGGGCGGCAGGGTACGTCTCGGCGAGACGAATCTCACAGGGAAACAGTTTGGCGGTGCAGTTCACGCCGATACGAATACCTCCGACTCCGCCGTCACGATTCACTCGACGGCGGCTGCGGCAGATGCGGATATCGAACTGCACGGCGACATCATTACCCCGGGGACGATTACCATTCAAACGGACAGCAGCAGCATTCGCTCCGCCGAACGGAGCAATATGCGTGGCGCCAACATCAAGGTCGAAGCCCCGAAGGGCGCCGTCAGCCAGTCCTCTCCGAATGGAACGGTCTTCATCGGAGGCGATCCGCGGATGGAGTTCAGTCCTCCGTGGATGGAGAAGGAGATCCAGAATTACGTTTCCGACCAATTGGAAAAGGGAAATAAGACACCGCTCAAGTTCAACAACACCGGTGATTTCTATACCTGGCTGTTGACGCTCACCAATGATCCTGAGAAGAGAAAGCAAATCAATCTGCTGGCAAATAAGGCGACGGGCTCATGGGTCGCGGGCAAGGACATCTCGATTGCAGCACGCAACGTCAACATCAACGGAATCATCCAGAGCGGTTACACCTCCTATAAGGTGCGCCTTGATCAGCGTGCTGCAAAGAAGCTGGAAGATGCTGACCGGCTGCGCACAGAGGAGCGTCTGCTCGTCGGCGGCGGTGAGACCTACTGGGACGATACCGGCAAGGCATTGGGGTATAGTCCTGCCGTCTACTACAACGCGAAGGAGGGCTATCTCTTTACCGATGCGATGGAGACGGGCGGCGGCAATATCACGATCACGGGCGCGATCTACAGCACCGGCAGCGGCAGGATACGCGCACGCAGCGGCGAGTCAGACATCGACATATCCACCTCCGGGCTGGCGCGTGACCTTCATCTGGGGGCGATTACGAACCGCGCGGGCGGCGGCAGGGTTACCCTCAATGACCGGAATACGGGCAAGACAACCGAGTATCTGAGCGACGGTACCTACCGCTCCTACACCATCGGCGCAAAGGAGGCGGATAAGGGTGAATTCAAAAAGGCTCCGAAGGGGGGCGGCGGCGAAGCGTTCTATGCGTACTATGATCCGAAAAAAGATCTGACCTACAACTGGACGGGCGGCAGGAGCGGCACGAAGACACAGAAGAGCTACTCCTACGGGGAGCGCTTCCTTGCCAACGGTCATTGGACAACGGGCAATGTCGGCTCCAATGTCAACAAGAAAAATATCGAAAATGGCACGGTGCGCGTCAGTACGGCAACGTCGAATGGGGACAGCCTGCCGAGCGGTGTCTATTTCGGCACGGAAAATATGAATGGCGAGTACTATCGCGTGGACGGAGACAAATATGAGTCCAAGGCCGAGGAGATTTTCCCGGATCCGCCTGCCGTCACCAAGTACTATGGAAAATGGCAGGAGAAAGACGGGAAACGTGTCTATAACAGTGACGGCACGCCACACATGATCAATGAAGGGTGGGGGTCGGCCCTTAAGTACGGCATTTACTTCCATCAGTGGAACAAGGTCAAGACGAAGGGGTCGAGCAACACCTACCGGATCGCCGCAAGCAATAGGATCTACGTGGAGTTCCCCAGGGGCCACGACAAGGACAATGTGAACGTGCCGGGCGGCAATGTGAACGGGTATGCGGGCGGCAAAGTGAACGTTCATGCAGGCGGCAATCTCATCCTCGACGGTGCCATCCGCAACATCACGAACAGCGCATATACTGTCAATCTGCACTCGGATAGGGGCAGGGTTGAAAGCAATCTCGAAAAGAACGGCGTCGTCTACACGAACAACCTGAATGTGGTTGCCGGAGCAGGCATCAAGCTGCATCAGAGCGCAGCCGATGCAGCTAACCCCTCGAAACTTGATTTGAATGCGGGGAATGGGGCAATCGACCTCACTTCGCAGCGCGGCGCTCTGCAGATCGTCAATGCACGTGCCTTGATGGATACCGCCATTCATGCGCGCGGCAGCATAAGGGGTGTGGGGACAGACCATAAGACTACCGTGTGGGGCGACAACATCTCCCTTACGAGTGAGGAAGGGGGAATCGACCTTTCCGTATTGGCACGCAGCCGCGTGGACGCAACGGCAAAGAATGACATCAATCTGACCAACAAGTATACGGGCGACATGAGGGTCGGCAGGATTGAAAGCAAAGTCGGCGGCGTATATCTGACGGCAGAAGGCGCCATCGTCGATGCCATGCCCGAGGAGGGCAGACTCTCCGATGCAGCGGAGCGTATGGAGCGCTGGCGTGCGCTGGGGCTGACGAATGCGGGCGACCAGGCCCATGAGAGTGCGAAGTCGGCTGCTGCGGCAAAGAAGGAACGGCTCGATGGTTTGGAGAGTCTTGGCAAGGCTGCCGCGCGCTCTATGAGCGGTGCGAAGGCGACGGATGCCGAGGTGCAGGCGCTCTATGAGCACTATAAGAATCTCTCCGAGGCGTACCTCGCGGATGAGGGGATAAAGACGGCGCGTGCGGCATATACCGCCGAACTGAAGGCCTCGCACGGTGCGGGCTGGTCGGCAGAGGAGGCTTATGCGCGGACCATCGGCGCGGCGGAGGATACGTTCTTTGCAA
>CALJPB010000217.1 GCA_937981305.1 uncultured Selenomonas sp. | reverse complement strand
CGAAGAGCCATACTTTTTCAATCTTGTACTGATCGCAAATAGGGCGGATTTTCGCGCGGATTTCGTCGATGGTAAGGATCATGAATCCCGCCCCTTTCGTTATGATTTCTTCTTTGCCTTGCGTTTCTTCATTTCCTCCCAGAACTCACGCGTGGTGATGAGTTCGCCCCGCAGTTCCCAGAAGGTGCTTTGGATTTTCTTCGGTGTGACCTCCTCGGGCGGCAGGCCGCGATGGAGCATGGTGAGCAGGCGGGCGTTCGCGCTGTCCTGTGCGGTATACTCCGTCTCGCCCGCGATCCGGCGGACGAGGTCGGCACGCTCGCTGCCGAGCAGGAGCGCGTCACAGGAGGGGATGCGGCGCACGATGTCCGCGAGTTTGATCCACGGCTCGCACAGGAGGATGGCACGCACCTCACGGCGCACGCTGCGTTCCTCGCTGCGGCGGCAGTCGTGGCAGATGTCCTTGACAAGCCGTCCGCAGGAGGGACAGGGGGTCATCCCGCGCTCCTCCTTGAGACGGCGTGCCTTGCGCGTTGTTTGATAGGCGCGTCGGATGTGCGTCGCAAGTTTTTCATCCGATACACGCGCAGCGAGTGCCGCACCCGTTGCGATCTCCGCGTCCGTAAGCCCCGTCTGCGTGACGGCGCGCGCATAGGCGGCACGCGTCTCCGCATCGCCGTCCTCGGCGGCGGGCGGCAGGGGACGCGGCGAGCGTGCAAAGACAATTTCCCGAACGAGCCGTCCGCCCGCGTAGTTGTTGACACGTTGGATGATTTCGGGCGCAGACATACGCATCTCGTTTTTCCACGTCGCGTCGGGCGCGTAGAGGAAGAGCCTGCCGTCCTTTACGGCGACGGCACGCACGCGACGTGCGACCATCTCGCCCATGATGTCCGCCCAGTGGGATAGCGTGGTATGTGCGATGTAGTCGCGCTCGAATGTGGGACCGAGGCGATGCACGGCGGCACGCACATCATCGCCTGCGTTTGCCGTTCCAAGTGTGGTGCGCATAAATCCGCCTCCATTCCTTCGCCGTGTATGCTCCACGCGGCTGTGATGCGTTCCACTTCGTCTGTAAGAACACTACATCTCCCGTATCTGCCCATGTTCCACATACCGATACGTTCCCATGCGCTCTGACGGGAAATACGCCGCATCGGTCGCGGTGATAAAGGTCTGGATCTCCTCGCTGCGAATAAAGGAGAGAAGTGCGGCGCGGCGATCCGCATCCAGTTCGCTCATGACATCGTCGAGGAGGAGGATGGGAGACTCACCGACGTTCTCGCGCAGGTAGAAGAGCTCGGCGAGCTTCAGCGCGAGCGCACCTGTGCGCTGCTGTCCCTGCGAGCCGTAGCTTCGAAGGTTCATGCCGGCGGTTACGAGGACGAGATCGTCGAGATGCGGACCGACCCCCGTCGCGGCGCGTGCGATGTCGCGTGTACGTCCCTCCTCAAGCATCTCATTATACCATAGTTCGAGACGCTTTGTCATGCCGTCTTTCGGCTCCAAAAGCCCTGCGGGCGCGTGTGCCATCTCATACGAGACGGACAGGGTTTCCCCGGCGGCGAGTACCGCCTGTACGCGTGCCGAGAGCGCAGAGAGCTGTGCGGTCGCCGCAATCCGCCGCACAGCGATGTATGCGGCACTCTTGGCGAGCTGCGCATCCCACGGGAGCAGCGCATCGACGGGCGCAAGCCGTGCGCGGATGTCCTTGAGGAGTGCGTTCCTCTGGCGCAGGATGTGCGTATAGCGCAGGAGCTCGCCGTAGTAGGCAGGGCTTGCCTGCGAGAGCTCGGCATCCAGATAGCGGCGGCGCAGCGCCGGCGCACCCTTGACGAGAAAGAGATCCTCCGGGGAAAAGAGCACCATCGGCAGGATGCCGACGAGGTCGCGCTGCCGCAGCACTTCGCCGCCGCGCTCGATGCGCCGCCGCGAACCGCGTACGAAGGTAAAGGACAGCGCCGAGGGTACGCCGTGCCGCAGGAAGGAGAGCGCAATGTGCGCCCCCGTTTCCCCCATACGAATGAGCTCCGCATCGCTCGATGTGCGATGGGAGCGTCCGAACGCAGCGTAGTACAGTGCCTCGATGATATTCGTCTTGCCCTGTGCGTTCGCTCCGAGGAAGATCTGCACGCCCGCATCGAACGCAAGCGAAAGCTCCTCATAGTTACGGTAGGAACGCAGTACAAGTGATGTAATCCGCATAACTACATATGCGTAACACGGTAGGTATCTTCGCCGTCGATTGTAATGACATCTCCGACGACGAGTTTTCGCCTACGTGCTGTCTCTACTTCTCCATTGCGGAGGATCGCCTCCGCGGCGATCAACTCCTTCACGACACCGCCGCTCGGAACTGCCCCTGCAAGTTTGAGGAACTGGTCGAGCTGGATCGTGTCTGTGTGAATCTCAACGTCTGTCAATGTGTCCTCACAGGTGTTACAACGTAGATATAGTCGGGGTCGATCTCCTCTCGGATCGTGATGGGTGAGAGGTTCATGCCCTGCGCATTCGAGCCCTGGAGGGAGAGGATGCAGGTGTCACTGTCGAGCGACTTGACCGCGTCCATGAGATAGGAGGCGTTGAATGCGATGGTGACATCGTCGCCCTCGACCTGTGCGTGGATGGTTTCCTCCGCCTCACCGATCTCGGGGCTGTTAGAGGAGATCCGCAGAAGTCCCTGTTCGAATGCGAGTTTGACAATGTTGTACTGATCCGTGCGTGCAATGAGGGAGGCACGCTCCACGGCAGAGGAAAAGGTGGCTGCATCGAGGGTCACGCGCGTGCGGATGTTCTCCTCGGTCGGTATGACGCGGCGGTAGTCGGGGAATGCGCCCTCGATGAGGCGCGAGGTCATGTAGATGCCGTCTGCAGACATGCTGATCTGGTTATAGGAGCAGGTAACGTGAATGTCGGTCGGCACGTCGCCCGTGATGGTACGCGTGACCTCCTCGAGGAATTTCGCAGGGATGATGATGCGGATCTGCCCTGCATCCTCTTCGAGCAGCTCGCTCTTGACGGCGAGACGATGGACGTTCGTCGCTACAAAGGTGACTTCCCTGCCCTCGACCTCGAGCTGGCAGCCCGTGAAGATGGGACGGCGGTCACGCTGCTCCTCGCGTAGGCATGCGAAGGTTGATTTCTTGACGAGACGCGCAAGTGTACGGTCTTTGATGGTAAACTGCAGTGTTCCTTCCATACGCTGTAGGACTGGGAAGTCGCTAACTTCCATCGTACGGAGGGTGAAGCGTGCACTGCCGGAGCGGATGACGGCGAGTCCGTCGGAGCTGCCCGTGTCGATGGAGACTTCCTCGGCGGGCAGTTTGCGGGCGAACTCCGTGAGGTATTTGCCGGGGAGGACTGCCGTGCCTGTCGTATGGATCTCGGCAGGGATGGTGACGATGAAGCCGAGCTCGTAGTTGGTGGACTGCAGTTCGAGCTGTCCTTCCTTTGCTGTCATGTAGATGCCTGAGAGGATGGGGGTCTGCGGCTTGGTGGAGAGTCCCTTGCTGACGATTTGCAGCGCGGAGATGAGATCGCTCTTTGCAAGCGTGATGTTCATGGTATTTCCTTTCATGGTATTACTTGTACGCATATCACGCAAACGCCTCGTTATGCAAGCATGCTCGTTCGGTATTCTCCGCTTGCTTCACCGGGGTTTGCTTTGGCGTACTGTCCCGAGTATGTTCACGGAGCGGATGCGTGCCCGTTTTTCTATGGATGCGTGTAGTAAATAAATTTAGTAGTCGTAGTAGTAGGGGCTGTGGATTTGTGGAAAAACGGAAAAAGCCCTAGAGAAATGCGGGGGTGGCTGTTGATAAGTTGGGCGGAGTTATGCTTTGGTTATCAACAGTTTACACAAATGGGCGGTGGATGAATTGTTATCCACAAACGATCCACATGAAATGAGGTGACGTATGCACAGAGATGTCCACAACGTATTTGTGTCAC
>CALJPB010000216.1 GCA_937981305.1 uncultured Selenomonas sp. | reverse complement strand
AGAAATTCGACTACAGCAAGGGGTACAAGTTCAGCACGTACGCAACGTGGTGGATTCGGCAGGCGATTACGCGTGCGATTGCCGATCAGGCGCGCACCATCCGCATCCCCGTCCACATGGTCGAGACGATCAACAAATACATCCGCATCTCGCGTCAGCTTCTCCAGGAGCTCGGGCGCGACCCGACCCCGGAGGAGATCGCAAAACACATGGGGCTGAGTGCGCCGCGCGTGCGCGAGATCATGAAGATTGCACAGGAGCCCGTTTCCCTCGAGACACCGATCGGTGAGGAGGAGGACTCCCACCTCGGCGACTTCATCGAGGACGAGGCGGCGCTTGATCCCGCCGATGCCGCATCGATGATGCTGCTCAAGGAGCAGATTGCGGATGTCCTCAAGACCCTCGCTCCGCGCGAGGCGGAGGTGTTGCGCCTGCGGTTCGGGCTGGAGGACGGACGCTCACGTACGCTCGAGGAGGTCGGACAGAGCTTCGGCGTGACACGCGAGCGCATCCGGCAGATCGAGGCGAAGGCGCTTCGGAAGCTGCGGCATCCCGTACGTCTGCGCAAATTACAGGGGAATTTTGATCTTTGAGGCGGAAGCCTGACGAATACGATAGGAGGACAGCGTTATGACGGAGGGGACGGAGCAGCAAAAAGCACCGGGCACCGAGATCATTGAACGCCTTCTTGCCAAGGGGAAGAAGAACGGCGGTACGCTGACATACGGCGAACTCATCGACGCACTGCAAAAACAGGAGATGTCCCCCGATGAAATGGACGATATGTACCAGCGCTTCAGCGACGAGGGCGTTGAGATCGTCGATGATGTGCCGGCAGTTGTGGAAGAAGAACCTGTCGATGACGAGCCGGAGGGCAAGGAGGAGGAGGTTGAGATCGACCTCACCGTGCCGGAGGGCATCTCGCTCGACGATCCCGTGCGGATGTACCTCAAGGAGATCGGCCATGTACCGCTCCTCACGGCAGAGGAGGAGGTCGAGCTCGCCCAGCGCATGGAGGCGGGCGACGAATCGGCGCGTCACCGCCTGGAGGAGGCAAACCTGCGCCTTGTCGTGAGCATCGCAAAACGCTACGTCGGCCGCGGAATGCTCTTCCTCGACCTCATCCAGGAGGGCAACCTCGGGCTTTTGAAGGCGGTCGAGAAATTCGACTACAGCAAGGGATACAAGTTCAGCACGTACGCGACGTGGTGGATACGGCAGGCAATTACGCGTGCGATTGCCGATCAGGCGCGCACCATCCGCATCCCTGTTCACATGGTTGAGACGATCAACAAGCTCATCCGCATCTCGCGTGGCCTTTTACAGGAGCTCGGACGTGACCCACGCCCCGAGGAGATAGCGAAGGAAATGGGCATCAGTGTCACGCGTGTCCACGAGATCATGAAGATCGCACAGGAGCCCGTTTCCCTCGAGACACCGATCGGCGAGGAGGAGGACTCCCACCTCGGCGACTTCATCGAGGACGAGGCAGCACCCGCACCCGCCGAGGCAGCATCGTTTATGCTTCTCAGAGAACAGCTTGAGGAGGTCTTGGAGACGCTGACCGACCGCGAGAAGAATGTCCTGCGTCTGCGCTTCGGACTGGAGGACGGACGTTCGCGCACCCTTGAGGAGGTCGGGCAGAGCTTCGGCGTGACGCGCGAGCGCATCCGCCAGATCGAGGCGAAGGCCCTGCGCAAGCTGCGCCACCCGAGCCGCAGCAAGGTGCTGCGTGACTTCCTGGAGTAGTTGACGAAATGGGCTGAATATCGTATAATAAGCATACAAAAAGGGCACTGTCGGTAAAACGGCCAGCCCCTACTTGACGAAAGAACCCCGCCGAAGTTTTCCGGACTGTGCGGCGGGGCTTCTTATTCCTTAATTGTGACGAGGATCAACAGGGTTACGAGAAGTAACGCAAGCAAATCGTAAAACGTCATAGGATCGCCCCCTCTCAGGGGCTAAGAATCGACCGCCTACCGTTGACAGTGCTTATTTTGATTCTAACACATATGTTTTGCCCGTGCAAGCAACATTTTTCTTGACAGGACGGCGCATAGCCCTTATAATACGTGTGTCTGACACATTCCTCGATAGCTCAGTCGGTAGAGCGTCTGACTGTTAATCAGAATGTCACTGGTTCGAGTCCAGTTCGAGGAGCCATTTGTTCATTACGGAGTGTAACGCAGCAGTTACACTCCTTTCTTATGTTTATGTGAGGTCATCTGCGGTGTGGGGTTCACACCGTCGGATACCGTCTATGTGTTACAGGAGAGGGGGAGGCAGAGATGCAGCTCGACGCACGTCTCGCGGCACTTGCCGCATTTGTGCCGCACGGCACGGCGGTTGCGGACATCGGCGGCGATCATGCCTATCTCGCCGCGACGCTCGTCATGAGAGGCATTGCGCCGCGTGCCGTGGTCGGCGACCTCAGCGCGGGCGCGTGTGCGGCGGCGCGGCGTACGACCCTCGCGCAGCGACTCACACGCGAGATCGACGTGCGGCAGGGCGACGGGCTGTCTGTGCTCGCGCCGGGCGAGGCGGAGTCCATCGTCATTGCGGGCATGGGCGGCGTACTGATTACAGAGATCCTATCGGGTGCGCCCGATGTTCTTGTGGACGTGCAGACCCTCGTCCTGCAGCCCATGAACAGCGCGGCAAAGCTGCGCCGCTGGCTCTACGGAAACGGTTGGAACATCACGGACGAGGCGCTTGCACGCGCGGGCGGACACCTCTATGAGATCATCCGCGCCGAGCATGGCGCGGCAGCAATGCCCGACGACGTATTCCTCCACATCGGCGCAAAACTTTACGAAAAGCGCGATCCGCTCCTGCGGGAGCACATCGAAGGGAAGATCCGGAAGCTCACCCGTGCCGCCAACGGCATGAATACGAGCGTTGCGGCACGGCAGAGTGCGGAGTATCGCGAAACGGTATCGTTGCTTGCTGCGCTGCGGACGATGCTTGTTCTGCTAAGTGCGACCTCGCAAGAGTGACGACGGATTTGCATACTTATCGTTGACAATGCTTGGTGGGACACGCGGTGCTCCGTAGCAAACCCTAGTGGAGCAAGCGGGAAAAGCACACGTTCTGCCCCCTGCGGATTTTAACCGTTCAAGCGAAGCGCGTTTGGAATCCGCAGGTATTTAGGCAGATAAGTGTGCGACCGCTTGCGTAACGAGGGTTCTGCGAGGAGCACGCACGTTTTTCTGTAATTGAAAAGAAGGAGACATCCATGCTCAGCTGTCAGCTTATCATGAACGCATTGGAGCGCATTGCGCCGCGCCGCCTCGCCGAGGACTGGGACAACCCCGGACTCCTCGTCGGCAGCTACGCGCAGAAGATCGGGCGCGTGCTCGTTGCGCTTGACGTGGACGATGCCGTCGTCGCGGAAGCCATCGAACGCAGGGCGGACATGATCGTCGCACACCACCCCGCGATCTTTCGCGGCATGAAGCAGCTGCGCACCGACCTCCCGCTTGGGAAACGTCTCGCCGCCCTCCTCACACACAACATCGCCGTTGCGGCGGCGCATACGAACCTCGATGTAGCGCACGGCGGCGTGAACGATGTGCTTGCCGCGCGTCTGGGGCTCGAAAAACTCTCCGCCTTCGTCATCACGCATCAGGAGGACGGCGTGACCGAGAGCATCGGGCGCGTCGGAACGATCCCCACCCCGATGAGCATCGAGGACTTTGCACGCACGGTGAGGGAACGTCTTGGCGTGTCCCACGTCCGCCTCGCCGTCGCTGCCGCGCGTCCCGTGCGCCGCGTCGCCGTCTGCGGCGGTGCGGGGGCGGACTTTATCGACGATGCTATGCGGCGCGGCGCGGATGTCTACGTCACGGGCGATGTGAAGTACCACGACGCGCAGCGTGCCGTCGAGCAGGGAATGCACATCATCGACGCGGGTCACTTCGGCACGGAGAGCCCCGTCCTCCCCGTTCTCGCCGAACAATTACGCGCGGAACTCGCATCCGAACGCGGAGAGATTGAGATTTTTGTCACAAACACGCAGCGCGACGTGTTCGATGTGATTCTATAAAGGAAGCGAAGGAGAAACAAAATCTATGGATCAGAAGCATATCCGCAATTTTTCCATCATCGCCCACATCGACCACGGCAAATCCACCATCGCCGACCGCCTCATCGAGTACACGGGCACACTCAGCGAGCGCGAAATGGAGGCGCAGGTGCTCGACAGCATGGATCTTGAGCGCGAGCGCGGCATCACCATCAAGGCGCAGACCGTCCGCCTCGACTACCGCGGCGAGGACGGAGAACTTTATGAACTGAACCTTATTGACACACCCGGTCATGTAGATTTTAATTATGAAGTCTCGCGCAGCCTTGCCGCGTGCGAGGGCGCACTCCTCGTCGTGGATGCGGCACAGGGCGTGGAGGCGCAGACCCTCGCGAACGTCTACCTTGCACTGGAGCACGACCTTGAGATCGTCCCCGTCATCAACAAGATCGACCTGCCGAGCGCCGAACCCGAGCGTGTGAAAAATGAGATCGAGGACACCATCGGTCTGGACGCGAGCGCCGCCGTCCTCACCTCGGCAAAGACCGGGCTCGGCATCAAGGAGGTGCTCGATGCCGTCGTTGCATTCGTACCGCCGCCGGAGGGTGACCCCGAAGCACCGCTCAGAGCGCTCATCTTCGACTCGTACTTCGACCCGTACAAGGGCGTGATTGCGAACGTGCGCGTGAAAGAAGGCACAATCAAAAAGGGAATGAAGCTGAAACTCATGGCGACGGGCAAGACCTTCGACGTGACCGATGTCGGGTGTTTCCGGCCGCAGCCCGTCGACACGGGCGCACTCGGCACGGGCGAGGTCGGCTTTATCGCGGGCGCGCTCAAGGATGTCCGTGACGTGCACGTCGGCGACACCGTGACGAGCGCGGAGACCCCCGCCCAAGAAGCTCTGCCCGGCTATCGCGGCGTGACCCCGATGGTCTTCTGCGGGCTGTATCCCGAGGACAGCAAGGACTACGACAACCTCCGCGAAGCCCTCGAAAAACTCCAGCTCAACGATGCCGCCCTCGTCTTTGAGCCGGAGACCTCCATCGCGCTCGGCTTCGGCTTCCGCTGCGGCTTCCTCGGACTGCTCCACATGGACGTGATCCAGGAACGCCTCGAACGCGAGTACAACCTCGGACTCATCATGACCGCGCCCTCCGTCGTCTATCACGTCTACCGCACGGACGGAACGATGATCGAGGTCAGCAACCCCGCCGACCTCCCGCCCCAGACCGAGATCGACCACATCGAGGAGCCGTGCGTCAAGGCGACCGTCATCGTCCCGAAGGACTACGTCGGCGCAGTCATGGAGATCTCGCAGGAAAAGCGCGGCGTATTTCAGACCATGGACTACCTCGACGCGACGCGCGTCACCGTTGTCTACCACATCCCGCTGAACGAGATCCTCTACGACTACTTCGACCGCCTGAAGTCCGCCACACGCGGCTATGCGTCCCTTGACTACGAGCTGATTGACTACCAGACGAGCAACCTCGTCAAGCTCGACATCCTCCTCAACGGCGATGCGGTGGATGCGCTCTCGACCATCGTCCACCGTGACCGCGCCGCGCAGCGCGGCCGCCAGCTTGCGACGAAACTCAAAGAGATCATCCCGCAGCAGATGTTTGAGATCCCGATCCAGGCGGCGATCGGGAGCAAGATCATCGCGCGTGAGAACGTCCGCGCCCGCCGCAAGGACGTTCTGGCGAAATGCTACGGCGGCGACATCACGCGCAAGCGCAAGCTGCTCGAAAAGCAGAAGGAGGGCAAGAAGCGCATGAAGGCGGTCGGCAGCGTGGAGCTCCCGCAGGAGGCGTTTATGGCGGTGCTGAAAATTGACGAATAACACACAGGTAAGACCGTGGGGCATCTATGCCCACATCCCCTACTGCGTGAAAAAATGTGCATACTGCGACTTCGTTTCCTCCGCCGTGGGTAAATCTGCGGCGCGGGAGATGGAGGACTATGCGGCGGCGCTTCGGGCAGAGATTCTGCGCGAGGTGCCGCCGCTTCACGCACGATGGGGCGATGTGACGACCATCTACATCGGCGGCGGCACGCCGACCGTACTGCCCATCGCCCTCCTCACGGAGATCCTGCACACCCTCATCACCGCAGCGGGGATACCGCAGGAGTGTACCGTCGAGGCGAACCCCGGCACGGTTGATGTGAACTCCCTCGCACAGCTTCGCGCGGCGGGCGCAACCCGCCTCAGCCTCGGCGTGCAGAGCTTTGACGACCGACTGCTCCGCGCCATCGGGCGCATCCACACAGCGGAGGAGGCACACACAGCATTTCGTGCGGCGCGTGTGGCGGGCTTCACGAATATCAGCCTCGACCTGATGTATGGACTGCCGACACAGACGCTCGATGACCTAAAGACGAGCGTCAACGCAGCGCTTGCCCTCGCCCCCGAACACATCTCCGTCTACGGGCTGATCGTCGAGGAGGGCACGCCATTCGCGGCGGCAGAGGAGCAGGGGCGGCTCGCACTCCCGAGCGAGGACGCGGCGGAGGAGATGTACGACTACCTCATGGAGGAACTTCCCGCGCACGGCTACGCACGCTATGAGATCTCGAACTTCGCACGGCGGGGCTATGAGAGCCGTCACAACCTCGGCTACTGGCGGAACGTTCCCTACCTCGGTGTCGGCGCGGCGGCGCACGGGTACATCGATGGCGTACGCTGGGGCAGCGAACCGAATACAGAGAAATACATCCGTGCCATCCGCGCGGGCGCATCCCTCCGCACGCCTGAGGACACGGAGCGCACGCGAGAGAACGCAATGGAGGAGTACGCCTTCCTCGCCCTGCGTACACGAGAGGGGATTGACGAGGCGGACTTTCATCGCACCTTTGGCGTGAGAATTGATGCCGTATATGGGGCGGTGATTGAGAAATATATCACACAGGGACTTCTTCACCGTGCGAACGGATTCACTGCGCTGACGAATGCGGGCATGAAGCTCGGCAACGAGGTATTCGCCGCCTTTTTGCATTAGTGGAAAGATTGTGCTATGATAGACATCGCTTGTGGGTGCCTCTATCGGCTCGCGATGCTTGCCATTTCCCCCGTTTCGACGGGGGAAGCTAATATGCTGTATCCTAAAAGCCTCCCCTGACACAGCGGGGGAGGTGGCACGCGTTAGCGTGACGGTGGGGGCGCCTTGAACGATTCGTTGTTATCTTCCAAAAGGAGAATGTACTATGAAAAAACTGACCATGATCGAGATGGAGGGCTGCCCCTACTGCGCGAACGCGCACCGCGCCATGGACGCACTGCGCACCGAGGGCTACGAGGGCGTAGAGATCGACTTCATCGACGAGAACAAAGAGCCCGCAAAGACGCAGCCGTTCGCGGGGCAGTACTACTATGTCCCGAGCATCTTCATGGACGGAGAAAAACTCTACGAGGCGCAGCCGGGGCACAGCTACGACAAGATCTATGCCGAGGTGAAGCGCGTCTTTGACGCGGCGCGTGCCGACTGAAACCGAACGCGTCATTTATGAAAAATATGCAAAAGTTGCATGAGAAAAAGTGAAAATAAAACTTGTAAAATCATCTGAAATCCAGCATAATGAAGAAAGTGTTATATTCACAATATAGATACAACCTTGCATATGAAGCCGAATACGGGTAACGTAGCAACATATGCGAGGGAATAACAAGATGAGGTGAGTTTATGCATCAACCCGTAACCGACAACCCATTCGTCATCATGGTCATCAACATGGTCATCGTCTTTGCCGTGTTGACCGCGATCTGGGGGCTCATCGAGCTGACCCATATCATTGACCCGACGAAGAAAAAGGCAGAGCCGCCTGCGGCAGCTCCTGCCGCGCCCGCGCCTGCACCTGCACCAGCAGCTCCTGCTGCTCCCGCAGTTCCGGCGGGACTCAGCATGGAGACGGTCGCCGTCATTGCGGCAGCCGTCACCGCCTGCGGCTACAGTGTCGAGCAGATCCACGCGATCCGCCCGGCAGAGCAGCCCGCATGGCGCAACTTCGGACGCGCAAACGGTATGCGCACGCCGCGCTGAGAAGGGAGTGACAGACTATGGATTTTATCAATGCGTTTACTGTCTCCCTGCAGGCAGTTGTTGACGGCAGCGGATTTGTCGGCATGACCGGCGGCAACATCATCATGATCGTTGTCGGACTCATCCTTCTCTATCTCGCGTTTGCACGCGACTTCGAGCCGCTGCTCCTCAGCCCGATTGCATTCGGCTGCATCCTCGCGAACATCCCGTTCAACGGTTTTGAGGAGCCGGGTGTCATGTCCGCGATCGGCATGGGAATCAAATACGAGATCTTCCCGCCGCTCATCTTCCTCGGTGTCGGTGCGATGACGGACTTCGGGCCGCTGATTGCCCGTCCCTCGAGCCTGCTCATGGGCGCGGCGGCACAGTTCGGCGTGTTCGTCGCCCTGCTCGGCGCGATGCTTCTCGGCTTCAACGCACAGGAGGCGGGCTCCATCGGCATCATCGGCGGTGCGGACGGTCCGACCTCGATCTACCTCGCCACGAAGATGGCACCGCACCTCCTCGGTGCAATCGCCGTCGCAGCGTATACCTACATGGCACTCGTCCCGCTCATCCAGCCGCCCGTCATGAAGCTCCTCACCTCGAAGAAGGAGCGTGAGGTCGTCATGGAGCAGGCGCGTGAGGTCACGAAGTTCGAGCGCATCGCATTCCCGATCGTCTCGACCATCTTCATCAGCCTGCTGCTCCCGTCCATCACGGCACTGCTCGGAATGCTCATGCTCGGCAACCTCTTCCGTGAGAGCGGTGTGACGGATCGTCTCTCCGATACGGCGCAGAACGCGCTCATCAACACCGTCACCATCTTCCTCGCGCTCGGCACGGGTCTCACGATGAGCGCGGAGAGCTTCCTCGTCAAGGAGACCATTCTCATCATCTGCCTTGGTCTCGTCGCATTCATCTTCGGTACGGCGGCGGGTGTCGTCCTCGGCAAGATCATGTGCCGCGCGACGGGCTGGAAGGTCAACCCGCTCATCGGCTCGGCGGGCGTCTCCGCTGTTCCGATGGCAGCGCGCGTCAGCCAGATCGTCGGCATCAAGGCAAAGCCGGGCAACTACCTCCTCATGCACGCCATGGGACCGAACGTCGCCGGTGTTATCGGCACGGCGGTCGCGGCAGGTACGATGCTCGCGATGCTGATGTAATCCACACAGCATTTGACAAAATCCTTCTTCCTATGTACTATGGGAGAAGGATTTTTATTGCTCATACCGTTCTTCCACCGATATGAGCAGCGGGCGGCATGATGTCCCAACGCATTTGCGTGGGATTTATGTCGCCACAGAACAGCACACATATAACATAAATGGAAGGAAGATTTTATGCGCGGAACATTCTACGGCATCGGCGTCGGCCCCGGCGACCCCGAACTCCTCACCGTCAAGGCGATCAAGGCAATCGAGGCGGCGGACGTACTCATCGCCCCGAAAACAGAAAAGAAGGACGGCAGCGTCGCCCTTGAGATCGCACGTCCGTACCTCAAAAAGGACATCGAGATCGTCTACCAAGTATTCCCCATGGTGAAAAACTTTGCCGACGATGCGGGCGCATGGGAAAAGAACAAGGCGGAGATCCTCACGCTCCTCAACGCGGGCAAAAACGTCGCCTTTTTGACGCTCGGCGACCCCATGTTTTACAGCACCTACATCTACGTCTTTCGTCTACTCGAACATGAGGACGTGGACATCCGCACCATCCCCGGCATCCCTGCCTTCATCGCCATCGGCAGCCGCGTCGGCCGCCCCATCGTCGAGGGCAACGACGTGTTCACCGTCATCCCCGGCACAGCGGACAGGGAGCGGCTTGAGGAGGTCATGGCGGTTGCCGGCAGTGCCGCCGTTATGAAGGTCTACCACAACTCCGCTGAGATCATCGACCTGCTGCGCCGCAACAACATGACGAAGGAGGCGGTGCTCGTCAGCCGCGCGGGACTGGATGATGAGAAGATCATCTACGACCTTGAGGCGCACGCGGATGAAAAGCTCAACTACCTCTCCACCATTCTCACGAGGAGGAGCTGACATGATAAAACTGTGGGCACTCGCCCTTTTTACGGCGACATCACTTCTTCTTACCGCCTGCGGCGCACCTGCGGCGGAGAATCCGCAGACGGGCAGCGCATACGCCACCGTTACGGACGACAACGGCCGCACTGTCACCTTTGACAAAAAGCCCGAACGCATCGTCGTCACCTCCGCTTCCTTCCTCGAACCGCTGTACGCCGTCGGCGGCAGTGTCGTCGGCAGACCCGAGTCCAAGACGAAAGTGCCGCCCGAGGCAAAGGAAGTCCCGCGCATCGGCAGAGTCTACCAGATCGACGCAGAGAAAGTTATCGCACTCAAGCCCGACCTCGTCATCCTCAACAAGGGCATGAACGAAAAACTCATCGACACCCTCAACGCGAACTACATCAAGACCCTCGTCCTCGACATGAAGAGCTACGAGGATGTCAAGCGCGAGATCGGCATCTTTGCCGCGCTCACGGGGGAAAAGGAAAAGGGCGAAGCACTCGTCCGAAAAATGGACGCGGACATCGATGCCGTTCGCACCTCCATCCCGCAGGAGAAAAAGCGCGTCGCCATCATCCACAGCACGGGACAGGGACTCTCCGTCCAGCTCGACGGCAGCATCGCGGGCAGCATTGCCGTGATGCTCGGATGGGAGAACACGGCGGCGGGGATGCCCGCGCTCGACAAGAACCCCGATGCCGCGCCCTACAGCATGGAGACCCTCGTCGCGCAGAACCCCGACATCATCTTCGTCACGAGCATGGGCGAGGAGGCGGAGATCCGCGCCTCGATGGAGGCAATGTTTGCCGAGAGCCCCGCATGGCAGAGCGTCGGCGCAATCCGTGACGGACGCGTCTACTACCTGCCGCAGGAGATGTTCCTGTTCAGCCCCGGCATCGAGTATCCTGCTGCCGTCAAGTACATGGCGAGGCTCGTCTATCCATGAAAAAGCGCATCCTGCTCCTCATCCTCTTTGCCGCACTCGCGGCATTTGCCATGCTCCTCTCCGCCGCCAAGGGTTCCGTTGACATCCCCATCGGGGAGATCATCGGCATCCTTGGCGGCGCACAGAGCGGTGGGTATGACACGGCAAACGCGCAGATCCTGTGGAACATCCGTCTGCCGCGTACCATCGTCGCCGCACTCGTCGGGATCAACCTCTCTCTCTCGGGCGCAATCCTGCAGGCGATCCTCAGAAATCCGCTCGCAGACCCGCACATCATCGGCATCTCGTCCGGTGCGGGTCTTGCGGGCATTTTTATCATGCTCATGCTGCCGGGCGCGGCGTGGCTCATCACCCCTGCCGCGTTCGGCGGGGCGATGCTCGCCGCGCTCCTCATCTACATC
>CALJPB010000215.1 GCA_937981305.1 uncultured Selenomonas sp. | reverse complement strand
AACGAAATACTCCTTGGGCAGACCGATTTTCAAGCCCTTGACATCCGTACGGAGTGCCGCCGTATAGTCGGGAACCTCTGCCTTGCTTGCAGTCGAATCCATCACATCATGCCCTGCAATCACGTTCATGATATGAGCCGCATCCGTGACATCGCGCGTGAGAGGTCCGATCTGATCGAGCGAGGAGGCATATGCCATGAGCCCATACCGGGAGACACGACCATAGGTAGGCTTGAGTCCGACAATGCCGCAGAACGACGCCGGCTGACGGATCGATCCGCCCGTATCGCTGCCAAGCGCCCAGATTGCCGTACCCGCCGCAACCGCCGCCGCGCTGCCGCCCGAGGAGCCGCCGGGGACGCGCGACGTATCCCACGGATTGTGCGTCGGCTGGAATGCCGAGTTCTCCGTTGAGCCGCCCATTGCAAACTCATCGAGATTGACTTTGCCAAGAATGACGGCATCCTCCGCATGCAGCTTTGTCATGACCGTGGCATCATAGGGCGGTACAAAGTTCTCCAATATCTTCGACCCTGCCGTTGTCCGTACAGACTTCGTACAGATATTGTCCTTGATTGCGCCCGGAATTCCTGCAAGAAAGGAGATATTCTCCCCCGCCGCGATCTTGGCGTCGACGCGATCCGCCTCGGCAAGTGCCGCCTCACGCGTTTCGAGCAGATACGCGCCGACCTCGCCCTCGACGGCATCCATGCGCGCGCATACGTCCTCGGTCAGTTCACGCGCAGAGATTTCCTTGCGCGTCAGCATATCGTGAAGGATATGCGCCGGTTTTTCATATAGACTCAAAACAGCTCCTCCTTACCCTTCGAGCACCTTCGGCACCTTGAAATAGCCGTCCTCCTGTAGCGGAGCGTTCGAGAGCGCCGCCTCATTGGAAAGGGACGGGCGCACCTCGTCCGCACGGAAGACATTCTCGATGGGCAGTGCATACGTCGTTGGATGCACGCGCTCTGTATCGACATTGGAAAGATTATCCACATACGTTAGAAAATCTCCCAATGTTTTGAGTGCTTCTTTTTTTTCCTCTACAGGAATCGCAAGGCGCGAGAGATGTGCCGTTGTCGTGAGATCCTGTTCCGTTACCTTCATGCCTCCACCGTCTTTCTTTGTCATATCCGAATCATTATAACAAATCGTTCCGCAGGTATCAAACGAAAATCATCATACTGTTTGCGGGCGGATAAAATCTGCCTCAAGCGCAAGGATCATCTCCCGCAGGAGCTTGAGTGCCGTCGCCGTCGATGTGCCGCTCGGGTCGAGCGGCGGCGAGAGTTCGACCATATCACAGGCAACGATATGACATCCACGAATCACGGAAAGGGCTGCCTTCATGAGTTCGACAAAGGTCACACCGCCCGCCTCGGGGGTTCCCGTCCCCGGAAATGCCGATGGGTCGAGCACATCGAGATCTATGGTGAGATATACGGGACGATCCTTGACCTCTGCGATTGCTTCGGAGAGCCCTGCAAATGTAAAAGGGCGAAGATTCGTATGACCCTCACGTGCCCACTGCCACTCCGCACGCTCACCGCTGCGAATGCCGAACTGATGAATGCGTCCGTCGCCGAGGAAATCCCAAACACGGCGGATAACCGTCGCATGGGAGAGGTGATTGCCGAGATATTCGTCTCTGAGATCCGTATGCGCGTCGAAATGAATCACGACAAGATCGGGGTGTTTTTCCGCCGATGCCTTGATCGCGGGCAGGCTCACAAGATGTTCGCCGCCAATCAGAAAGGGAAGCCGTCCGTCTGTCAAAATATTCTTCGTAAATGTATGGATCATATCCAGCGCACGCTTTGTATCTCCGAATGGGAGCTCCAAATCGCCGCCGTCAAATGCGTGTGCATCCTCAAGATCGAGATCCTGATATGGGCTGTACGTCTCCAGTCCGTAGGACTCTGCCCGCATGATACGCGCAGCAAAGCGAGTTCCCGGGCGATAGGATGTCGTCGAGTCAAACGGCGCGCCGAAGATCACGATATGGCAGTCCTCATACGTCCCGTCACATCCAAGAAACGTTTCAATGTTGCGGTTCCACATCTTCGAGTATCTCCTCCACATAGTTCGGCAGAGCAAATGCAGCTGCGTGCAGCTGTGTGTTATAGTAGCGTGTCTTTATGCCGAGCGACTTCCAACGCGCAAAGTCCACGCCCTCGACAGGGCGGCGGTTCTTGGATGAGAATCCGAAGAGCCAATGTCCCGAGGGATAGGTCGGTATATGTACCTGATATACACGACTAAATGGGAATGAGTGGACAATACGTTGATGCATACGCTGCATTGCATAGGCATCCTGCTCGTAAAACGGGCTCTCATGCTGATTGATCATGATGCCGTCCTCTTTCAGCGCCTTGAAGCAGTTCCCGTAGAACTCCTTCGTGAAAAGCCCCTCGCCCGGGCCGAACGGATCGGTCGAGTCGACGAGAATGAGGTCATACGCGCCGTGTGCATGGCGCACGAACTTCAGCCCGTCCTCGTAGTGGATCGCCACGCGCGGGTCGCGAAGCCCTGCCGCCGTCTGCGGCAGATACGTTTCGCACGCCTCCACGACGAGCGCGTCAATCTCGACGAGGTCGATATGGCGGATTCCCGCATAGCGCAAAAGCTCGCGCACCGTCCCGCCGTCTCCGCCGCCGATCACGAGCACGTCGCGCACG
>CALJPB010000214.1 GCA_937981305.1 uncultured Selenomonas sp. | reverse complement strand
ATCAAGACGCAGAACGGCGCGGCGATGAGCGTCGGGCGCATCTCGACCTTCCTCGACATCTATATCCGGCGCGACCTTGAAAACGGCATCCTCTCCGAAGAGGAGGCGCAGGAACTCATTGACCATCTCGTGCTGAAGTTCCGCATGGTGAAGTTCGCACGCATCACGTCCTACAACGAGCTGTTCTCGGGCGATCCGATCTGGGCGACGCTTGAGATGGCGGGCATCGGCATGGACGGCCGCCACATGGTCACGAAGAACGATTTCCGTTTCCTCCACACGCTCGAAAACATGGGACCCTCCCCCGAGCCGAATCTCACCGTGCTCTACTCCTCGAAACTGCCGCAGAAGTTCAAGGACTACGCGGCGCGGATCTCCATCCGTACGAGCTCGATCCAGTACGAGAATGACGATGTGATGAAGCCGGAGTGGGGCGATGACTACTCGATCTGCTGCTGTGTGTCGGCGACGCAGACGGGCAAGGAGATGCAGTTCTTCGGTGCGCGTGCGAACCTCGCAAAGTGCCTCCTCTACGCGATCAACGGCGGTATGGATGAGAAGAGCGGAGTGCAGGTCGGCCCTGCGTACCGACCGATCCGCACGGAGTACCTTGAGTATGACAACGTCATCATCAAGTACGAGCGCATGATGGACTGGCTCGCGCACGTCTACGTGAACGCGCTGAACATCATCCAGTATATGCACGACAAGTACTACTATGAAGCGGCGGAGATGGCACTCATCGACACGGATGTGCGCCGCACGTTCGCAACGGGCATCGCGGGCTTCTCGCACGTCGTGGACTCGCTGTCCGCGATCAAGTATGCGAAGGTAAAGCCGATCTACAATGACCGCATCGTCGTGGACTACGAGGTCGAGGGCGACTTCCCGCGCTACGGCAACGACGACGACCGCGCGGACGAGATCGCAAAGTGGGTGCTGAGGACCTTCCTCTCGAAGATCAAGGCACGCCACACCTACCGTCACTCCGAGCCGACGACCTCGATCCTCACGATCACGTCGAACGTCGTCTATGGCAAGTACACGGGTGCCATGCCGGATGGCCGCAAGGCGTGGACACCGCTTGCACCGGGCGCAAATCCGAGTTACGGCGCGGAGTGCTGCGGGCTGCTCGCCTCACTCAATTCCGTTGCAAAGCTGCCGTATCACTGGGCACTCGACGGCATCTCGAACACGCAGAGCATGACACCCGCCTCGCTCGGTCACAACGAGGACGAGCGCGTGCAGAATCTCGTAAGTGCGATGGACGGCTATTTCGATCAGGGGGCGCACCATCTGAACGTGAATGTGTTCGGGCGCGAGACGCTGGAGCACATCATGGAGCATCCCGAGGATCCCGCCTATGCGAACTTTACCATTCGTGTCTCTGGCTACGCGGTCAAGTTCATCAGCCTGACGCGTGAGCAGCAGCAGGATGTGATTTCGCGCACCTTCCATGAGCATATGTAAGGGCAGAATCAGCGCGACAGAGAGCTTCGGCTCGGTCGACGGTCCCGGCATCCGCTTTATCGTCTTTGTGCAGGGCTGCCGCTATCGCTGCCAGTACTGCCACAACCCCGAGACATGGGAGCGGGAGGGCGGCTATGAGGCGACGGCGGAGGAGATCTTTCGACAGGCGTGGCGGTACCGCCCGTACTGGAAGCAGACGGGCGGGATCACGGTCAGCGGTGGTGAGCCGCTGCTCCAACTCGCATTTGTGACGGAGCTGTTCCGCATTGCAAAGGCAAAGGGCGTGAACACCGTCATCGACACGGCGGGCGAGCCGTTCACCTACGACGACCCGTTTTTTAGCGCGTTCGAGGAACTGTTGCCGCTCACTGACTTGTTCCTGCTCGATCTAAAGCAAATCGACGATGTAAAGCATCGGGCGCTCACGGGCGTATCGAACGAGAGTGCGCTCGCACTTGCCCGATTTCTCTCGGAGCGCGGCAAACGAATGTGGATTCGTCATGTGCTCGTGCCGGGATGGACGACGGGGGAGGATGATCTTCGCCGTCTCGCGGACTTTATCGCAGGACTAAAGACGGTTGACCGCGTGGAGGTGCTGCCCTATCACGCGATGGCACTCCACAAGTACGAGGAGCTGCGTCTGCCGTACCGGCTCGGGGACACGCCCGCACCGACGGCGGAGGAGATTGCCCGCGCGGAGGAGATCCTGCGTGTGGGGGAGTATACGGGATATTTGAAGAAATAAAATAAGGGCTGCTGTACGAAAACAAATCGTACAGCAGCCCTTTTGTCGTTAGGATGGCGGCTTGCCGTTCAAAGCGCCCCTTCCACCGCTTACGCGGTCCCCCTCCCCTGTGTCGCACAGGGGAGGCCTTTAGATAACGGCATATTAGCTTCCCCCGCCAGAGCGGGGGAAGTGGCGAACGTAGTGAGCCGATAGGGGCGCCTCAAGGTTCTGTTCCAAATAAGAGAACCCCCGCAAATGTCAGTTGCGGGGGTTTTTGTGTAATACCGTGACTATGGATTACACCATCTCGTTCGCTCTGTCTTTATTATAGCACGGTGTCTTTTTTTTGCAAGATTATTTTTTACAAAGCCGTATGACGACATCCTCCAACAACTCATCGCTCGCCTGTCCCGTTTTGAGTAGATAGTCGGCATCGGCGAGGGCGAGGACAGCGCGTTCGAGCGTTGTCTCGGAGAATCCCCTTGCGTGTCCCCCGAGTTTTTCGGCGATGAAGGGATGCAGTCCCATGACCTTGCCGAGCCCCTTCGGCGGCGTGCCGCTCATGAGCAGACGTTTCGCCTGCCAGAGCTGTCGGACGTGGCGTACGAGGAGGGCGAGCAGGACGGTGAAGTGTACACCGTCCGCACGGCAGCGGGCGAGGAGGTCGAGTGCCTGCCTGACATCACGCGCACTCACGGCATCCATCAGCGCAAATACGGACACCTCGGGCATCTCGGAGAACGCCGCACGCAGATCGTTCTCTGTGAACTGGGGGGTGTCTGTATAGAGTGTCAGCTTTTCCAGCTGACGATCCAGGAACTCAAGCGAAATCGTCGGCATGATGCCGACCACACTTAGAAAAAATGTGCGTGCCTCCCTGTGCATGGAACGCCCCATCTCGCGCAGCCGTCCGTTCAGCCAGTTCTCTACCGTCCACGGGCGCACGGGCTCGCTCTCTAAGACGCGCCCGTGTTTTTCGACCGTCTGGTAGAGCTTGCGCCGCTTGTCAGGCTTCGTGTCAAGCGTAAAGATGACATAGGTGGTCGGGAGCAGATCGGCGAGGTGTGCAATCAGCGCATCCGTTGATATATCCTTCGGCGTGGGGGCATCCTCGTCCCCGTCCTTTTTTTTTGCTGCGCGAAAGATCACCGCATCGCGCACGAGAACGACAATCTTGTCCGTGAAGAACGGTGCCGTTTCGAGCGACTCCATCAGTGCGTCGATGGGCGGCATCTCCTCGTAGCGGATGAGTGCGTCGGTACGATCCTCGGGGTGCGGCAGGAGGCGGCGCAGGATCGCCTCCTCTGCACGGCGTATATAGTAGCTCTCCTCACCCGCGAGCAGGAAGACGTGCGGCGGCTCGCCTCTTGCGAGCGATGCCATGAACTCCGCGTAGTTCATCGGCGGTAACGCGCCATCTCCGCGCCCACGGTGGTCGGCTCCGTGTGTCCCGAGTAGAGAACGGTCTCGGGCGGCAGGGTGAAGACCTCGCGTGCAATGCTGTCCCAGAGTGTCTGCTCATCGCCGCCAGGGAAGTCCGTGCGGCCGATGCTTGCGAGGAAGATCGTATCGCCGACGAAGGCGATGCCGTCCCGCGCACTGTAGAAAATGCAGGAGTCCGTCGTATGTCCCGGCGTATAGCGCACCTCAAGGCAGCACGCGGGATTGGCGGCAAGACGTATGATCTCACGGTCGGCGACGGTCGTCACATCCGAGAGTGTAATCTTTCCGCCGCCCCAGAGCGAGAGGTTCCAGTTCGGGTCACGGTAGTAACGCGGGCTGTCCTCGGCGGCATAGATGGGCGCACCCGTGCGGGTCGAGAACTCCTCCGCGCCGCCGATGTGGTCGAAATGGCAGTGCGTGAGGAGCAGGCGCTCGATCGTCCAGCCCTTTGTCTCCGCGTGCGCGGCAAGGTATTCGCCGTCTGCGCCCGCGTCGATGAGAAAGCCGTGACTTGTCTCATCGTCAATATAGAAAAAAGCATTCGTCGGAATCATATCGCCGACGGTCATACACTCGATCATATCAATTCTCCTGTCTTAAGGAAGCACTGACAAATTCAGCACCGCCGTCTTAGCACATCTTTTTCGCCCTGTCTGTGTCGACAAATCCTCCACATAGC
>CALJPB010000213.1 GCA_937981305.1 uncultured Selenomonas sp. | reverse complement strand
CGAGGCGAACTGCCCGAAGATCGCCTGCTCCTTGTTGGCCAGCGCCCGGATGCCGGAGAGGGTCTGGGAGGCCAGGACCAGGTGGATGCCCGCGGAGCGCCCCTGGCGGGCGGTCTGCTCCAGTGCGCGCACGGCGTCCCGGGCGACGTCGTCGTTGCCCTCGAAGAGCATCTGGAACTCGTCGGCGACCACCAGAAGGCGCGGCATGGACCCGCCCTGGGCGCGGTAGGCGTCGTAGGATCCGACGCCGGCCTCTTTGAAGGTGTTGGCGCGCGCACGGATCTCGTCGGTCAGGTAGGACAGGACGGACGCGCCGAAGACGGCGTTCGACTCCAGGGCGACCAGGCGCGCGTGGGGCAGCCAGTCGCGCCCCTCGTCGTTGGCGGCGAAACGGCGGAACTCCACGCCCTCCTTGAAGTCGAGGAGCAGCATCCGCAGCTCGTCGGGCCCGTAGTGGTAGGCCAGCGCGTAGACGATGTCGAGCAGCAGGTTCGACTTGCCCTGGCCGACTGCGCCGCCCACCAGCATGTTCGGCATGGCGGGGTTCTGGCTGGACAGCCGGATCGTCAGGGCGTCGCCCCTGGTGCGCCCGATGACGGCGCTGAGGCCGTCCGCGCTCGAGCGCGACCACATGGGCTCGCCGCCCTCGATGAACTCGGAGAGCGGGTAGGTGGGGCCCTCGACCTCGTTCGACGAGGCGACGGCGGCGGAGAATGCGGCACTCTTTGCGCGGTATGGCATCTATGCGCTGAATCTCCTCGGCTCGCCCGGCTGCGGCAAGACCTCGCTGCTCGAGCAGACACTCGCGACGCTCGGCGGGGAGCTGCGCATGGCGGTCATCGAGGGGGATCTCTTCACGACGAAGGATGCGGCGCGGATCGAACGCTGCGGCGCACCCGTCGTGCAGATCAACACGAGCGGCGGCTGTCATCTGGATGCGGCGATGGTCGCGGCGGCACTTGGGAAACTGGATCTCTCGGCGCTCGACCTCCTCGTGATTGAGAACGTCGGCAACCTTGTCTGCCCCGCCGAGTTCGCGCTCGGCGAGGATGCAAAGGCGGTCGCGCTCAGCATCACGGAGGGCGACGACAAGCCGCTGAAGTACCCGCTCATTTTCAAGGAGTCGGCGGTGGCTCTTCTGAACAAGGTGGACATTCTGCCCTATACGAATTTCGATATGGAGGCGGCGGAGCGCGACATCACGGCACTCCATCCCGGCATTGCCGTGATGCCCGTCTCGTGCCGTACGGGCGAGGGGCTCTCAGCGTGGTATGACTGGCTGCGCGCGCAGGTGCGGGCGAAGAAGGAACAGGCGTGACAATAGGAGGAAGGCGATGAGCGTGATCGATGACCAGTTGGTTGCGGTGGCGCCCGTGACGGTGCTCGGGATCGGCAATATTATTTTGCGGGACGAGGGCTTTGGCGTGCGTGCCGTGGAGTATCTGGAGGAGCACTTCCGCTTTCCACACGATGTCCGTCTGCTCGACGGCGGGACGCTCGGCCCCGAGCTGCTGCACTTCGTCACGGGGACACAGAAGCTGCTCATCCTCGATGCTGTCGCGGGTGACGCACCTGCGGGCACGGTCTACCGCTTTGAGGACGAAGCGGTGATGGCGCATTTTCAGGAAAAGATGTCCTCGCACGAAATCGGCATTCAGGATGTGCTCGCGTGGCTGACGGTGACGGAGCGGGCGATTCCGAACGTCGTTGTGCTCGGGATGCAGCCGTACGAGGTGACGGCGGGACTCTCGCTCAGTCCGGAGATGGCGGCGGCACTGCCGCACTTTGCGCATCGTGCGGTGGAGGAGCTGGTGCGCTGGGGCATTGTTCCCGCAGAGCGTCCGAAACAAAGCCGGCAGAGCGCATGAGCGTGCATCAGGGCGGCGATTCCATACATCCTGCGGGAGGCGCGCGTACAAGGCGCGCTTTTCGCGTCTCAGGGATCGTGCAGGGCGTAGGGTTCCGCCCCTTTGTCTACCGTCTTGCACGGGAATATGGACTGGCGGGATGCGTGTGGAACGACAGCGCGGGGGTCGGCATCGAGGCGGAGGGAACGGCGGCGGCGCTCGATGCGTTTGCAGAGGGCGTGCGCGCACAGGCTCCGCTTGCGGCATCCGTAATCGCTGTGACATTCGAGGAGATCTCGCCGACGGGGGAACAGGGCTTTCAGATCCTGCCGAGCCCTGCGGGAACGGTCGCGCGGACGCTTGTCTCACCCGACCTCGCGGTCTGTGCGGACTGCCGCCGTGAGATTTTGTCTGCGGAAAACAGGCGGTACGGCTACGCCTTTACGAACTGTACGAACTGCGGCCCGCGCTACTCGATCATCCGCGGTGTTCCCTATGACCGTCCGCTGACCTCGATGGCGGCATTTCAGATGTGTCCTGCGTGTCAGCGGGAGTACGACGATCCCGCCGACCGCCGCTTTCACGCACAGCCGAATGCGTGCGCGGTGTGCGGCCCCTCCTACCGTCTCCTCGTTGATGGGGCAGTGCAGGAGGGCGAGCCGCTCGCGCGGGCGCGGGCGATTGTCGCGGCGGGCGGCACCCTCGCGGTCAAGGGCATCGGCGGCTATCATCTCGCGTGTGATGCGCGCAGTGACGCGGCGGTGCGTCGCCTGCGGGAGCGCAAACACCGCGAGGCGAAGGCACTCGCCGTGATGGCGGGGTCGATGGAACCGGTGCGGTCGCTGTGCGTCGTCTCCGAGGAGGAGGAGCGGTGGCTCATGTCTCCTGCCGCGCCGATTGTGCTGCTCCGTCGGTGCGCGGATGCGTCGGATGTTGTTTCACCGTGCGTTGCGCCGGGGAATGCATACCTCGGCGTGCTGCTGCCGTATGCGCCCGTGCATCTGCTTTTGCTTGCGGCAAACGATCTCTGGGTGATGACGAGTGCGAACCTCAGCGGTGCGCCGATGATGTATGAGGATGCGGCTGCCGTGCGGGGACTTGCGGGGATTGCGGACGGGATTCTCGTGCACAATCGGGAGATCGTGCACCGCGTTGACGATTCGGTGATGCGCATGACGGCGGGCGGACGGCAGATGATCCGCCGCAGCCGTGGCTTTGCACCAATGCCGCTTGCGCTGCCGTCTGCAAAGGAGCGGGCGGTGCTTGCGGGCGGGGCGGAGCTGAAGAATACGTTCTGTCTGACGCGCGGGGCGGAGGCGTTTCTGAGCGAGCATATCGGCGACCTGATGGAGCGTTCTGTGCTCGCATCGTATGAAGCGACCATCGCGCACTACGAGCAGTTCTTTGAGGTGTGGCCGGAGGTGCTTGCGGCAGACCTCCATCCTGCCTATCTCTCGGGACAGTACATGGTGGCGCGTGCCGCACGGGAGGGATTGCCGCTCGTGCGCGTGCAGCACCATCACGCGCACATTGCTGCGGTGCTCGCCGAACACGCCTGTCATGAGCGCGTGCTCGGTGTCGCGCTCGACGGGACGGGGTACGGCGATGATGGTGCTTCGTGGGGCGGAGAGTTCATGGCTGCCAATCTCGCGGCCTATGAGCGGTTGGCGCATTTTGCGTATCTGCCCCTGCCGGGCGGCGACCGAGCGGCAGCGGAGCCGTGGCGGCTCGCGCTGTGGGTGCTCCACGGGATGTATGGCGGGGATTTGGAAAAATATGCGCCGCAGTTCGCGGCGGAGCTTCCCGCAGGATGGGAACTGCTGATGCAGGCGACGGCGGCGGGGGTGAATGCACCGCCGACCTCGAGCGCGGGGCGGATCTTCGATGCGGCAGCGGCACTGCTCGGTATCTGCCGCGAAAATGTGTACGAGGGACAGGCGGCAATCGGACTGGAGCTCCGTGCGCGGCGCGCACGGCGGGCGGGTGTTGTGCTGCCGTATCGTATGAACTGCGCGTCTGTGCCGATGACGGTGGACTTCCTGCCTGTGCTGCACGCGCTGGCGGACGGGGCGGAACGGCTGACGGAGGAGGAGCGTGCGGGACGTGCGCTTGACTTCCATGTGACGATGGCGGCGGCGGTCGCGGAGATGCTCGGCATTTTGGCAACGCGGATGGGGATTCGCACGGTTGCGCTTTCGGGCGGTGTGTTCCAGAATGCGCTGCTGCTGGAGAATCTGCTCACGCGTCTCGGCGATTTCCGTGTGCTCCTGCCGCACAATGCCCCGCCGAACGACGGCGGCATTGCGTACGGACAGGCGGCGGTGGCGCGCGCACGGATGGGATGATAGAATATTATTATGGAAACTTCTGCCATGCGTACTCCTCGCAGAACCCTCGTTACGCAAGCGGTCGTGTGCTTATCTGCCTAAATACCTGCGGATTCCAAACGCGCTTCGCTTGAACGGTTAAAA
>CALJPB010000212.1 GCA_937981305.1 uncultured Selenomonas sp. | reverse complement strand
ATAGTTTTTTCTATTATTTCTCAAAAAATCGTGACCGGGTCGATGTCGATTGCAATGTCGTCACGCAAATGTACCCCTTGCTCGCGCAAAAATTCCTGTACCGATGCCAACCCCCCCGTCTTGATGAGCACAATGAAGCGATAAACACCGCGCTCCCGTTCGATCAGTGCGGGCGAGGGTCCAATGATCGTGCAGTCCTGCCGCCGCGCAAACGCTCTCTGCGCTACGGCGACAAAATCCCGTGCCGTCTCCCATGCACGCGCACGCTGTGGATCACGAAAAAGCAGTTTGACCAGACGACTGAACGGTGGATAGAAAAGCTCACGGCGCAGCGCGATCTCGTGCGCATAGAACGACACATAGTCCTGCCGCATTGCTGTGCGCACGGCATAGTGTTCAGGGTTGTATGTCTGTACAATAACCTCACCGCGTGCACCGTGGCGCCCCGCACGTCCCGCCGTCTGTGTGATGAGCATGAAACAGCGCTCCGCCGCGCGAAAATCCGGCAGATTGAGACTCGCATCTGCACTGATAATGCCCACAGCGTGTACGCCGGGCAGGTCATGCCCCTTTGCTACCATCTGCGTGCCGAGGAGGATGTCAAAATCGCGGTTGCGAAATTGCGTCAAAATCTCTGTATGTGCGAGCTTTCGCCCCGTCGTATCGCGATCCATGCGCACAAGGCGCGCTGCCGGGAGTAGCTGCCCCAGCTCCTCCTCGAGCTTTTCCGTCCCCGAGCCGAAGTATTTGATGTATCGGCTGCCGCATTTCGGACAGGTATCGGGGACAGGGACGCGCAGATCGCAGTGATGGCAGACGAGGACGCCGTTTGCATGATAGACAAGCGGCATTCCACAGTCCGTACACGTCATCACTGCACCGCAGGAGCGGCACATAATGAAGGTCGAGTAGCCGCGCCGATTCAGCATGATAATCGCCTGTTCGTGACGTGCCAGCGTCTCCGTAAGGAGGTCGCGCAGGGCAGGCGAGATGATCGTGCGCCGCCCGCGCCGCAGCTCCTCGCGCATATCGACGGCACGCACCTCGGGCAGTGGCTGACTGCCGATGCGTTCGGGCATCGTAAGGAGCGTCAGCTCCCCTTCCTGTGCCCGCGCATACGACTCGAGCGAGGGTGTCGCACTGCCGAGCACAAGGATGGCACCGTGCCGCCGCGCGAGGATCTCCGCGACTACCCGCGCATGGTAGCGCGGTGATTCATCCTGTTTATAGGACATATCCTGCTCCTCGTCGAGGATGATCGCACCGACATCGGCGGCGGGCGTAAAGAGTGCCGAACGCGCACCGAGGATGATGCCCGCATCTCCGCGCCGCACGCGAAAGATCGCGTCGTTGCGCTCGGCAAGTGAGAGCTGACTGTGGAGGACGACAATATCGTCCGCAAACACCTCCTGAAAAGCCGTGACAAGCTGCCCCGTCAACGCAATCTCGGGAACGAGTACGATCACCTGTCGTCCTGCTGCACGCACGGCGCGCGCGGTCTCGATATAGACGCGTGTTTTGCCGCTACCCGTCACGCCGTGCAGCAGATATCCATGAAACGCGTTCTCCCCAATCCCCGCATACAGCTGCGCAAGTGTCTCCGTCTGCGCCTCCGTCAGCTCCTCTGCGTATGTCTTTGCTGTCCCCATGCCATAGCTGGAGCGCAGTCTGCGCCTCAGGTGTTCCGTCAGATACCCGGCTGCAACAAGGTTCTTGATTGTCGCCAGGGACACGCCCTTCTCATCCAGCGCGGCACGCGTGTAGGTGTCCTGTTCCCGAAAGAGAGCAAGTGTCCGCATCTGCGCCGGCCTGCGCGTAAGACCCGCGAGCAGCTCATCCGTAATTTCCCCCGCAGTATAGTACTTCTCGTACTGTGCCTTGTCACGTTTATCCGCATCATACTCCTTGCGCACAAGATCATACCGCAGAAGCTTCTCCACACACCCATCGACCTCGATCGCCGACAGTGCCCGCCGCAGCTGCGCCATACGCTGACTGCCATGGTCCCGCAGATATGCATAGACAGTATGCACGCGCACGTCCGCAAGCAGGGGGTGCTCCTCATCCCCATCCTGTGCCGCTGCATAGACGGGAAAGATACGCACCCCGCTCTTGCCCGGCATAAAGAGACGCATGATCTCCGCCGCCGAACAAAGGTAAAAGTCCGACAGCTCCTGTGCGGCGGCAAGAAGCTCGGGGGAAAACCATGCCTCCTCATCCACCGCTCCAATGACATCCTTCAGTGCGTGTTCCCCGTCTCTTTTCGCGTCGTAGGGACGTATGCGGGTAACGAAGCCCTCCTTGCGCACACTGCCGAACGGAACGAAGACACGCCACCCTGCCGTGACCTGCGCGAGGCCTTCCGGCAGGCGATAGGTGAACTCCTGTCGGATGCTCTTGACCGGAATGTTGATATAGACATCCGCAACGGTCATATGTTCACTTTCTTCACCAAAAAAGCCGTTACACGAATGCATTCGTGCAACAGCTCCTTTCCATACACTCCTACGATGCAATTACCGCCTGATTCGCAAGGATTTTCTTGCCCGCCTGACACGCAGGGCAGATGCAGGTATCCTCTCCCTGCTCCTTCGCCTGCTTCGCCGCAGCAGCAAGTTCCCCTGCTTTCTGTGCGCCAAACACAGCCGTACCGTCCGGCGACTCCGTAAAACCGATGAGCTGGTCGATTGTCAGCACATCGCTCTTTATTTCATCCATGAGTGTCCGAAACGCGGATTTTTCCTGCGGTGTGTCCACCGCCTCCAGAAAAGCCTCTGCTTTCGCCTTCAGTCCTTCGTAGACCGACGGCGCATCGGCCAGCTTCTGCACCTCATCGATCACAGCACTGCGATCCAACGCCATCCTTCATCCTCCTCAATTCTCTGAAACAATCTATTTGTTATTATAGGACAAAGGTACACGTTTGACAACTGAAAAAATTTTTGATTTTTATTTCCGAGTGTTCTTCTCGGAATTGTGGTTTGGATCACATTCTTTAGAAGATATTCCATGTATAATGTGCACAGAAATTCTCACAGCACACAAGGAGGAAACATCATGGCAATCCTGAACAATATCCAGCATCAACAGGCACTTCTGCTCAAGGAGCAGGTTGCATACGCCGAGGGACAGGTCGTCAGCAAGACGCTCATCCAGAACAAGGGGCTCGGAATCACGCTCTTCGCCTTCGCAAAGGGCGAGGGCATCAGCACACACGCCTCCACGGGTGATGCGCTCGTCACGGCACTCGAGGGCGAGGGCATCATCACAATCGATGACGAAACCTATACGCTCAAGGCGGGCGAGAGCATTGTCATGCCCGCAACCCATCCGCACTCCGTCTATGCGGCGAAGGAAACACCGTTCAAGATGCTTCTTGTCGTCGCATTCCCTGCGGCGTAAATTCCATACATCAATACATTTCTCCCTGAACGCAATCCCCCCGCAGCAAAAATGCTGCGGGGGGATTGCGTTTCTATTCTGTCTCCTGCCGCAGAGCAGCGGTTCTTTTCTCCATCATAAACGCACGCGGCGAACAATTCATATACTTTTTGAAAACGGTACAAAAATTCTTGTAATCGCCAAAGCCGTTCTCCTCCGCGACCTCGTAGACGCGGAACTTGCCTGAGCGGAGCTGCGCCACAGCACTCTGCAAACGCGTCCGCGTTAAGCATTCAAGAAATGTCTGCCCCGTAGCCTCCTTGAACTTACGGCTGAGATAGCTCGCACTCACACCCGACTCCTCAGCAATCTGCTCGATGCTGAGACGCTGCCGATAGCTCGCATGGATACGATCCATCGCGTGACGCACATACGGATTAATCGACTCATCCAAGAGGTACGGCAGACGGTCCATTCCTTCCACCGTCTGCGGCATCTCCTCATGCACCATTCTGTCTGCCGCAATCCGCCGCATGAGCGTGGCGAGTTCCTGTTCGTCGACGGGTTTGAGCAAATAGTCCGCCGCGCCTAGTCGGATTGCCTTTTTGGCATAGTCAAACTCCGCATAGCTCGTGAGAAAGACGAGCTGCGGCAGGATGCCCTCCGCGCGTGCACGCTCCGCCATTGCAATGCCGTCCATACGCGGCATACGGATATCCGTCAGCACGACATCAGGGTGCAGTGTACGCAGGAGTTCGAGCCCCGCCTTACCATCGGCAGCATCCCCCACCACAGTACACTCCATGTCCGCCCAGTCGATTGTACACAGCAGCCCGCGACGTATAAAGTCCTCGTCCTCAACAATCAGAATGCGCAGCATTGCCCTCCTCCTTTTCGACGTTCACGGGCAGCACCATCGTGACACGCGTACCGCCCTCCGCTCGACGCTCGATCTGCATCCCGTATGCCATGCCATAGAGCAGTTGAATGCGCCGATGAATATTGTAGAGCCCGGTGTGCACGGAGCGGTTCTCTCCGCGCCGCATCATCTGCCGCAACGATGCCAGCGTTTCCTCCGCCATCCCGACGCCCATATCCTCGATGACGATCTGCATCTTCCCGTTTGCAATCGTGATCCGCGTGGTGATGTGAATCGTCCCCTCTGCATCCGCCCCGTAGTGAATGGCGTTCTCTACGACAGGCTGCAGGAGCAGCTTCGGCACGAGGCACGCCTCCGCCGCCTCCGCGACCTCCTGTTGATAGGTAAGGCGTGCGCCGAACCGCTGCCGTTGGATCTCGATGTAGCTGCCGAGATGGCGGATATCCTCGGCGAGCAGGACGCGCTGCACGCGATTGTCGATGCTGTAGCGCAGGAGTGCCGAGAGCGCGGTAATCATACGCGTTGCAGCGTCGGGGTCAAGCTTCGTCATGAATTTAATATTTTCGAGCGTGTTAAAGAGGAAATGTGGGTTAAACTGTGATTCGAGCTGACGCAGCTCGGAAATGACGCTTGCGCGTGCCTTCTCTTCATTTTCCTGCATGAGGCGGACGAGGCTCTGCACCATACGGTTGTACTCGTCCGCGATCTCCTCGAACTCATTACCCGTGCAAATGGCGAGTTCCCGATCCAGATGTCCATGCCGAACAGCACGGAACGCATCGACGATCTCATCCATCACATATGTCTTTTCCCTTGTTTCCCGACGCACGCGGAAATAGATGAACGGTATCATGAGCAGGAGCACGGCCAGCAGAATCGCCGTACCTGTCGCAAACTGTGCAATGCGGCTGCCAACAGGTAAAATCGCATAGACGGTAAACCGTCCGTCAAGTACCTGCTCCTGCGCCACATAGAACTGTTGTCCCTCTATCTCACAAAGTCCGCACGCATCGGCAAACGGCGGCACAATTTTGTAAAAAACGGAGCCCCGCAACATCCCCATCGTCGAAAATGGAACACGTCCCGTACGGTCAACAATGGCAAAATACACCTTCTCACCCGTCTGCAAACGCTTTTCCAACTCACGCATAGACACAACAAAAACGGCATACCCTTCCACGGCAGGTTGCTCCACAACCGCAGCCGGTCGAATCGCCTGACCGACAACATAGTCCCATTCGCGGTCACTGCGCGGAACAAACTCCTCTACACCGCCCAACTGCGTCTCCATACGGGAGAGCACGCCCCAGTTCTCCGTCGATGATACAAGATAGGAAGGAACTTCACTGCGTGTTTGAAACAGTGGCTGCCGATCCGCCGCCAGCAGATAAAACTGCGGCAATGCACCATGCAAATTCAGTTCCGCATAGACACGCTCATAGGATGCACGCCGCTCCTCCGCATCTCCGGTGAACGAAGCCGTACCGTTCATCGCAATCGCCGCTGCACGTGCCTCGTACTCATGCGTCAGCTCCGTGAAGATCTCCCCCGCAACGTGAGCCTCCTCTGCCGTGCGCATCATGACATTCCGCTCCCAATCGAGCGCAGCGAGGAAGAAACAGATCAGAGCAATGAGAATGACCGGGGTCAGTGCATAT
>CALJPB010000211.1 GCA_937981305.1 uncultured Selenomonas sp. | reverse complement strand
AGGAGTTGAGTAAGGCATCCTATCTGAGTCTCAACTATCGTTCCTACAAGGATTCGGATCGCTATCAGGCACGGCATGAAATGGCGTATCCGATCAACAAGGGAAACTATGACCATTTCGATGCCAGCATCATCTGGAATGTGCAGATTGATGACACTACTAAAAATCAGATGAGCATTGCACGCAGTAAGTATGACTATGATCTGCTTACATTTGGGCGTTGGAGTCCGCGGACTGGTGATCTATATGATTTTAGTGTATGGACATGGAAGTTTAGTGATCAGTTCGACAAACAGCTCGGTGATCATCTCCTGACTGCAGGTTTTGATTTTTCGAAGGATGATGCAACGACCAAGGGAAGCTTTGATGATCGTACCCTCATAAATCGTTCTTTTTATCTTCAAGATCAGTGGGGTATCCTACCTGCATTGAAGCTTACAGCGGGGATTCGCCATGACAGCAATTCTGGTTTTGGCAGTCATAATAGCCCAAGTGTCAGTTTGGGGTATGATCTCGATTCCTCAACGCATATATACGCGTCGTACAGTGAATACTTCCTGACACCAACGCCCTATGAGTTTTACGATAGAAGGTATGGGAACAGCAATCTGAAACCAGAGTCTGGAAACACAAAGGAGGTCGGAATTGCTCGTGATTTTGGTAGGGGGCTGAGTCTGACGGCAAGCTATTTCAAGAGGCATTCAAAAGATCGTATTACATGGGTGATGACAGACCCAATCATGTTTACCGGGCAATATCAAAATGTTGGAGATGAGGATGCACATGGCTGGTCGCTGCAGATGACAAAGCGTATCGACTCACATCTGCGCACACGGCTTGGTTATACGAGAACCCATGTCAGTGCCATCGGAACAGGAACAGCAAATAATAATGGATATTTGCCGGAAGATCAGTGGAACATCGGCGTGGATTACCGCAACCGTGATTTTGACTCGTCCCTCCTTGCGCGTGGAATGGTTGGGCGACCAGGGCGTGCACTTACAACTAATAAGCCGTACTTTCCAACCGATAATTATTGGGTTGTCGATCTCGCAATGAACTATCAGATTGCAGATGCAACGAAGATCTATCTGAAGGTCAATAATATCTTCAATCAATTCTATGCAGAGCATTCTGGCGTTTCTAGTTCTGGAAGTACTGCCGGACAGTGGTGGACGGCGCCCGGACGCAACTTCATGATCGGTGTCGAGCAGAGTTTCTAACCGAGGATAGGATTGAGGAAGCACTGGTTGGACGTGGTATATGTACTGTCAGTCAGTGCTTCTTTTCCAGAAAGGAAATAGGAATGAAAAAGAGGGTAACATACCCCTTTGCTGCTATTGTTGGGCAGGAGGAGATGAAGACGGCGCTTCTCCTCAGTATTGTGATGCCGTCACTCGGAGGGGTCCTCATCAAGGGGGAGAAGGGGACGGCGAAGTCTACCGCCGTCCGAGCGGCTGCCGCACTTTTGCCGGATCTGCATGCGGTGCGCGGTTGTGTCTGCCACTGTGATCCTGCGTCCCCCGAACTCTACTGTGATGCGTGCCAAGAGAGACGAGCAGAGGGGGAGCTTCCTGCGGAGGATGTCCCGATGCGCGTGGTGGAGCTGCCCGTCAGTGCGACGGAGGATCGTGTGGTCGGAACGCTCGACATGGAGGCGGCGATCCGACACGGGCGCAAGGAGTTCGAGCCGGGCATCTTGGCAGCGGCGAATCGCAACATCCTCTATGTGGATGAGATCAATCTGCTCGAGGATCATATCGTCGATATTCTTCTCGACTCTGCGGCGATGGGGGTTAATACCGTGGAGCGCGAGGGGATCTCTTATGCGCATCCGGCGCGTTTTGTCCTCATCGGGACGATGAATCCGGAGGAGGGGGACATCCGTCCGCAGCTTCTCGATCGCTTTGCGCTCTCCGTAACCGTTGCGGGGGAACGCGAGGCAGAGACGCGCGTTGAGGTCATCCGCCGCCGCATCGCCTACGAACGTGATCCCGATGCCTTTGCGGAAATGTATGCGGCAGAGCAGAAGCACCTGCGCACGCAGATTCTTGAGGCGCGTGCACGTGTTCCTGGTGTGACGGTGCCGGATGCTGTCCTTGACTACGCGGCGCAGATCTCACTGACGCTCGGGGTTGACGGGCACCGCGCAGACATCACGCTCATCAAGGCGGGCATTGCACATGCGGCACTTGCAGGGCGCAGTGCGGTTACGGCGGAGGATCTGCAGCGCGTCAGCCGCCTCGTCCTCGCACACCGCATGCGCCGCCGCCCGTTCGAGGAGGGCGCGGTCGATTGGACTGCGGTGGATGCGATCTTGGGAGAAAGCGTATAAATTTTTTCGGAGGAAAGATTTTGAATATCCCGCGTTATCCGTTGACGGCCATTGTCGGACAGGAGCATGCACGGCGCGCGCTTTCGATTGCACTTGTCAATCCACGTGCAGGCGGACTTTTGATCTCCGGCACACGCGGTACGGCAAAGTCTGTTCTCGTTCGTGCAGCAGCACCCTTTACACCGACGGGACAAATTATAGAGCTGCCGCTTGGAGCCTCGGAGGACATGATCTTCGGCACAATTGATATGGAGACGGCACTCCAAAAAGGGGAGCGGCAGCTGCGGCACGGGCTGCTGCATCGTGCGCACGATACCATTCTCTATATGGACGAGGTCAATCTCCTGCGGGAGGACATTCTGACCGCTGTGCTGAAATGCGCGGGAGACGGCTTCTTTCGCCTTGAGCGGGATGGGCTGTCGTTCACCGAGGAGGTTTCCTATACGCCTGTCGGCACAATGGATCCCGCAGAGGGCACGCTCCGCTCGGCTCTGCTGGATTCTTTCGGTATGTTTGTGACGATGGAGGAGGAGGGGGACACGGCGCAGCGGCGCGCAATTGTCGCGCGTGCGATCGCATACGAGCGTGATCCGTCAGCGTTTTGTGCGATGTACCGTACACAGGAGGAGGCATTCGGAGCGATGGTCTGCCGCGCACGTGACTTGCTGCCGCGTGTGGAGACACCGTCCGCTATTCTGCACTTTGCCGCTGCCTGTGCTGCGCGTGCGCATTGTGTCGGCAACCGTGCGGAGCTCTATCTCATCGAGGCGGCACGCGCGATTGCGGCACTTGCGGGCAGATCGTTCGTCATGCCCGCAGATGTGGAGGAGGCTGCGGTATTCGTGCTCGTGCATCGAATGAGCCGCCCGCAGGAGGAGGAGCAGCAGCAGCCGCCGCCTCCGCGTGAGGGGAATGTGCCGCAGCGGGAGCGGGATGATCTTCCCAATGAGCTGCAAGAACCACCTCCCCCGCAGAACGATGGAGATGCACAGCCTCCTCAGGAGCATACGCAGGAGAACGAACCACAGGACGGAGCAGATGACCCGCCTCCATCGGAGGAGGAGCCGTGTGCGGAGGATGAGGATCGCGTTGCCGCTCCGCTCGAAAATGTTATGGCACGGCTCTCACTTCTCTCCATGACGATGCGAGCGCAGGGCGGGAAGAGCGGCAGGCGTGACATCATTCAGATTCATACGGCGGACGGGCGTGGCCTGCGTACGGAGTTGCCGCGGCGCGGTGCTCGCATCGATCTTGCGCTCTCCGCTACGCTGCGTGCGGCAGCTCCGCATCAGCGCATACGAAAAAGGGGGCAGGCGGTTGTGATCCGTCCCGAGGATGTGCGCGTCTGGGTGCGTGCGAAGCGGTCGGCGGCGCACATCCTATTTCTCGTCGATGCAAGCGGGTCGATGGGGACACGTGAGCGCATGCGGACGGTGAAGGGGGCCATCCTTGCCCTTCTGCGAGAAGCATACCAAAAGCGTGACTGTGTCGGGCTGATTGCCTTTCGGCGGGAGCGTGCGGAGACGCTGCTGCCGATGACGCGCAGCGTGGAGCTGGCGGAAAGAGCATTGCGCGACCTGCCGACGGGCGGGCGGACGCCGCTTGCCGAGGGGCTCGCCCATGCACATCGGACACTGCGTGAATTGGAGCGCAAGGGCAGCGAGAAGACGGTGCTGGTCCTCGTCACAGACGGACGCACAAATACCAAAGAGGGAGATGCGGGCGTGCAGCGCGCCCTGCGTGCAGGCGAGGAGATCGCGGAGACCGCGGCACTTACCCTTGTCCTCGATACGGAGCGTTCCGTTCCGCGCGTCGGTGTTGCACCGGAACTTGCGCGTCGGATGGCAGCGCAGTATTATACGTTGGAACGGCTCTCGGCGGAGGGCGTACTGGAGATTGTCCGCGCATCCCGTAGGATGCAGAATCGGGAGAACGGAAGAAGATGAAGATTACAGTCTATACGAATATCCTGCGTGTCCGTGTACTTGCGCGTCGATGCGCTGCGTATATGGAAGAGCCCGAGGTGTGCGTGTGTTCTGTCAGCGGCATGGACAGCTGGGAGGAAATGCATGTGGCGGCGGATCTCCATCTCTTCCTTTGGATGGGGACGGGTCTTGATAATGAATTCCTGAAGAAGGCATCACGCTTCTTACAGAAGCATCGGATTCCGCATCTGATCGTCGTGGACAACGCAGAGCACGACAAGGTGACGTATGGCTTTTCGGAGGAACAGATCCAGACCGCATGGGCATATTTCCGTTACGACGGCGAGGAGAATATGCGCAATCTCTTCCACTGGCTCGGCAGGGAGTTCGGGGGACTTGCCTGCACAGCAGAGCCGCCGCGTCCGCTCGCGTGGAACGGTGTCTATCATCCGGACTGGGCGGGGGATCCCGAGGACATTGCAGGCTATCTCACTGCTCATTACGAGGATAGACGACCGACCGTCGGCGTGATCTTCTACCGCTCGGAATGGATTACGGGAGACTTTACCTATCATGCGGCACTCGTCCGCGCCATCGAAGCGGCGGGGATGAATGCGATCGCCGTCTTCTCGAACTCGTATCGGGACGAGCGCGTGGAGTCTCCGACGCTGATGGATGCGATTCAGAAATATTTTTGCAGGGACGGGAAGCCCTTTGTCGATGTCATCATCAGTACGATGAAGTTCTCCATCAAGGCGGGCGGCACGCGCATCGAGGATCTCTATGCGCTCGGCATTCCTGTACTAGAGGCGTACACGGTGCTCGCTCCGAGGGAGGAGTGGGAGAAATCTCCGGCGGGGCTCGATCCGATGGAGGTCTCCATGAGCGTCGCCATGCCCGAGTTTGACGGTGTGGTCCACGCCGTACCGATCGCGGCGAAGGTGCGCGACGAGAGCGGAGAGATCAGCTATGCGGCCCTCGATGAGCGCATGGAGCGGATCGCACGCAAGGCGCGGAAATGGGCGGCACTGCGGCATAAGCCAAACGCGGAGAAGAAGATTGCGATCGTTTTCCACAACTATCCACCGACGAATTCAAACATCGGCAGCGCGGCGGGACTGGACTCCCCCGAGAGCGTGCTCCGTCTGCTCACGGCGATGCGTGCCGCAGGCTATGTCATGGATGAGATTCCTGAGAGCAGCAAGGCGTTTATGAAGCTGCTGACGGATCACGCGACGAACGACCGCCGCTTTATGAGTGTGGAGCAGGCAAAGGCTGCCGACGGACAGCTGACGGTGGCGCAGTACGGGGCGTTCTTCAAGGAGTTGTCCGAGCAGGTGCGTACGCAGCTTGTGCGGGACTGGGGAGAGGCTCCGGGGGATGTGTTCAATTACGACGGTGCGCTCCTCGTCCCGGGCACGCTGAATGGAAATATCTTTATCACGGTGCAGCCGCCACGCGGATTCGGTGAGGATCCCGGCAAGCTCCTGCACTCGCCCGATGCCGCGCCCACACATCACTACATCGGCTACTATCATTGGCTGCGCGATATCTGGCGGGCAGACGCGGTCATTCACGTCGGGACACACGGCTCGCTTGAGTGGCTGCCGGGCAAGGGGACGGGGCTCTCGAATGCGTGCTATCCGGATGTCTCGCTTGGTGATCTGCCGGATATCTATCCCTACTGGATCACGATTGTCGGGGAGGGGATTCAGGCAAAGCGGCGCGGGGCAGCGTGTCTCATCAGTCATCTCTCGCCGCCGATGCAGCTTGCGGGCGGATTCGAGGAAATCGAGGAACTGGAACAGGCACTTGATGAGTACGTCCACTTCCGTGCAGCACAGCCGGACAACATCGAGGCTGTGCGGGATATTGTCCGTGAAAAGGCGGCTGCCTGTCATTTCGACGGGGAGATTGACGAAGGCGAAGATTTCGATGACTATGCCGACGCTCTTCACAATTATGTGACCGACATCAAGAATATGCAGATCCGTACGGGTCTGCACATCCTCGGCCGTGCACCCGAGGGCGATGGGATGGTTGATTTCCTGTGTGCGCTCGTGCGGATGGAACACGGCGGGGAGAAATCCCTTGTTCGTCTGATTGCGGCGCAGTTCGGCTATGACTATGAGGAGCTGCTCACGCACAGCGAGCGTATCACATCGGACGGCATGACCTACGGCAGAAAGCTGGATGCGGTCGAGGCGGAGATGCGCGCGCTGATCTCCTTCCTCGGCGCTCATGACTATGCGCAGGAGGCGGTCGAGCGGGCGATGATGCTCCCTGTTATTGCCGCATCCTCTGCGGAGGCGCGCGCCGCATTTGCCCATGCGCTGCGCGAGATCACGGGGGATATGGTGCCGCGTCTGCGCCGCACGGAGGGCGAGATCACGGAGACGCTGCGGGCACTCACGGGCAGATACATCGAGCCGAGCCCTGCGGGTGCGCCGACGACAAACGGCGTGGATGTGCTGCCGACGGGGCGGAATTTCTATGGCCTTGACCCGCGCTGTATGCCGACCCCTGCCGCATGGGAGTACGGAAAACAACTGGGGGACGCGCTCATCGAGCAGTATATCAGCGATGAGGGACGCTACCCCGAGGCAGTCGGCATCGTCTTCTGGGCGGGCTCGAATATGCGCAGTCATGGGCAGTGCATCGCCGAGCTCTTCTATCTCATGGGTGTGCGTCCCGTCTGGCGGCGTCCGTCGCAGCGCGTCTGCGGATTGGAGATCATCCCGATTGCAGAACTGCAGCGTCCGCGTATCGACGTGACGGCACGCATCAGCGGGCTCTTTCGCGATGCTGTTCCGAACGCCATCCGCTGGGTGGATGAGGCGGTGCGCATGGTGCGCGATCTCGATGAGAGCGATGCGGAGAACTATGTGCGCAAGCACGTTCTCGCAGATACCGCGTGGCTCGAGGAGCATGGGGAGGAGCGGGAGAGTGCATGGGAACGTGCCTCCGTACGCATCTTTGGCGACCCGCCGGGTGCGTATGGTGCGGGCATCGGTGACCTGCTCGAATCGAAGGCATGGGAGACCCTCGACGATCTGGCGGCGGTCTATACGCGCTTCTCGGGAACCGCATACGGCGGTCACGGTCTTGCACGCGGATACGACCCGGAACTTTTTCAACGGCGTATGGCGGGGCTGGATGTCACAGTCAAGAACGAGGATACGCGTGAGACGCACATGTTCAGTTCGGATGACTACAACGCCTACCACGGCGGCATGATTGCGACCGTGCGGGCACTCACGGGCAAGGCACCGCGCTCCTACACGGGCGATTCGAGCGACCGTCAGCGCATCGTCCTCCGCAGCGTTGCAGAGGAGGCGGCACGCCTCTTTCGCGGCGAGGCAATGAATCCAAAGTTCATCGAGGGCATGAAGCGGCACGGCTACAAGGGCGCTGCAGATCTTGCGAACTATCTCGCGCACAGCTATCAATGGGATGCGACGAGTGCTATAATGAAGGACTGGATGTACGAAGGCTACGCGCGCAAATATGTACTGGATGCGGAGATGCAGGAGTGGATGGAGGATGTGAATCCGTGGGCTCTTCACCGCATGGCGGAGGTCTTGCTTGAGGCACAGCAGCGCGGACTGTGGAACGCATCCGAGGATACGCTTGCCGAACTGCGCAGTCTCTACCTCTCCATCGAGGGCGATCTTGAGGAACGGGCGGAGGGCGCACAATGAGAAGGCATATCCGCGTATGCGCTGCTCTCACGATGATTTTTGCCGTGCTGTTGATTGGTGGCTGCATAAACTCCTCGGAGCAACAGGCGGGCGGCTATCAAATCACGGACGTGGAGGGCACGGTCGTCACGTTTGCACACAAGCCGCAGCGCATCCTGACGGTCAGCGCGGGGACGGACGAGCTGATGCTCGGTCTCGTGGAGCCGGAGCGCATGGCGGCGATCAATGAATCTCTCGCCGATCGGGAGCATACGAATATCCCGTGGGTGTGTGACCGGATTCCGACGGTCATCCCCCGCAGCCCGTCCGTCGAACAGATTGCCGCACTGCATCCGGACCTCGTTGTCGTGACACCGTGGATGCCGCGTGAGAACATCGATGCCATCCGCGAGCTGAACGTGCCGGTTCTCGTCTGCAAGTCCGCTGCGACAATAGAGGATATTCACGATAATATCCGACTCTATGCGGCGGCTGTCGGCGAAACAGAGCGCGGAGAGAAACTCATCGGCATGATGGAGGAAAAGCTCGCCGAGATCCGTGCGAAGGTGGCTCAGGTGCCCGAGGAGAAGAAGCATAAGAGCATCGCGCTCATCTCGATCATGGTCAACTATGGCGGCGCGGGCTGCACCTTTGACGAGCTCTGCCGCTGTACGGATTCGATCAATGCCAAGGCGGCGGCAGGCAACCGCATGGGGCAGGAGATGACGAAGGAGCAGCTCGTCGCGGCGAATCCGGACTATCTCTTTTTCCCGAGCTATGAGGACGGCGCAACGAATGAGGAGAACTACGGGCGGCAGTATCTTGATGATCCATCGCTCGCACAGATGACCGCCGTGCGGGAGCGGCAGATCGGGCATCCGTGGGCGCGCTACGTCTACAATCTCTCGCAGAACATTGTGTATGGTATTCAGGAGACGGCGTGGATTCTCTACGGCGACGACTTCAAGCAGTCGCGCCACGAGTTTCTCACTGCCGTGGAGTAAGGAGATCCCATGAAAAAAATCGCGTTCTATGGCAAGGGCGGCATCGGAAAATCCACAACCGCCGCGAATGTGTCGGCTGCGTTTGCGCAGATGGGGCGGCGCGTCTGCCAGATCGGCTGCGATCCGAAAAATGACTCGACTCGCCTCCTGCTCGGGCGTATCGCCCCCTCCACGATTCTCGACCTCGAACGCGAGAAAAAGGGAGCGGCGCTGACGCTTGCCGATCTCGTTCACGAGGGCTTCAGCGGCATTCGCTGCATCGAGGCG
>CALJPB010000210.1 GCA_937981305.1 uncultured Selenomonas sp. | reverse complement strand
GCCGTCTTAGCACATCTTTTTCGCCCTGTCTGTGTCGACAAATCCTCCACATAGCGGACGGCTATGCGTCCGGTTTGTCTCCTTGACAGGACAAAAAATCTGCACCAATACGACGGACTTCATTTTATCAGCGATTCCTTTATCGGAAAGAGCAGCTGGAGGATGTGGACGCCTGTCTTGCCGCACGCATCGATGCCGTCGCGGCAGTACTTGCACGAGCAGACTGCCTTCTCCGTCGGCAGCTTCTGTGCGTGCCGCTGGAAGTAGGCGTGCTGCTCCTCCTCTGTCATGGGGGTGAACATGGGGGAGTTGCCGTTCTCGTAGCGGCGCGGGATGAGCTTCGCGTTGCCGGGAAAGCAGGGGGCGAGGAGGGCGTGCCCGTGGAAGCGGGTCTTGTCGAAATTCTCCTCCTGCTCGACGATGGTTACATTCATTTTGCGCAGGAGGGAGCGGATCGCCTCCTGCATATCGCGCCGCTCCACCGCTGCCCAGCAGTCCTGCACGCTCATGCACTCGCCGCCGTAGTCGGGAAAGGGGAAATCCGCATCCCGATCAATCAGCTCCCAGACGTAGGTGAATGCGGCCGCATTGGAGCTCTCCTCGACGATGTTCGCGCAGTTGTTGCATAGAACGATGGCGTGATCCTCCGGTGTCAGCTTTGGGTGATGTGGGCGGCAGCAGCCTGCTGTCACGACACCGTGCCGCTCCTCAAGATAGCGGCGTACCGCCACACTCTCGGCGGGAAAGTCTGCTTGGATTTTGCAGCTCGGATAAAAGATAATAGCCATAATAGAGGTTCTCTCCTAAATATACACAGAGTAAACAGGTCATCAGTGTCTTCTGCTCCACTCGTAGGCACGACGGGGCGTACCGTCCCAGACACGTACGATACCGCAGTACACAAAGCCGCTTTTTTGCAGACAGCTCTGCATGGGGCGGTTGTCTGCGTGGGTGTCGGCACGCAGGTGATCGTACCGTGTACGTGCGAAGTCCAGCATGGCACGGAATGTACCGCGCTCCGTGCCATCGCTTGCCGCGCGGTGCATTGTCGCATAGGGCGATGGGTCGCGCCATGCGCCGTCAATCACGGCATAGCTCGGATCCTCGCCGGGGACGAGGGCAAAGACGGCACAGACATGCCCCGTCTCGTTTTCCATCCCCCATAATACATTTTTCTCAATATCTGCGCGTATGATTTCCTCCGGCGGATAGCCGCCGCTCCACTGCGTCATGTTGCCCGAGCGGCGCATAAAGGAACGCGCGGCATCATAGATGCGCAGAATCTCAGGAATCTCCCGTACTGTGGCTTGTCGTATCATCGCAATTCCTCCTGATGTTCTTATTCTACACGATTCTCCGATATTTTGAAAGAAGGGTTTGCGGCAGTGCGGAAATAATGCTATACTAAATCTCACTTTTGGGGGGGATAGTGATGAGTTCATGGCTCGTCTATGCACTGCTCTCGGCACTGTGTGCGGCGTTCGTTTCCATCTTCGGCAAGGTGGGGGTTTCGGGTCTCGACAGCAGTGCTGCGACGGCGGTGCGTGCCGTGATCATGGCAGTGTTTCTTGTGGGGGTGGTTGTCGCCGAGGGACATACCGCTGGCCTGCCGCAGGTGTTCGCCGACAAAAAGGCGCTCGCCTTTGTTGCGCTCAGTGGCGTTGCGGGTGCGCTCTCGTGGCTTTTCTATTTTATGGCACTCAAGGATGGAGATGTGACCCAGGTCGCCCCGATCGATAAGCTGAGTGTCGTCTTTGCCGTGCTCATTGCCGTTATTTTCTTTGGCGAACAGGTCAGTTTCCTGCACGGTGTTGCAATCGTATTGATTGCAGCAGGCGGGCTGATCTTGGCGATTGTTCCATAGGGAATCATTGATGAAAGGATTGGAGTTGAAATGGATCCTCTGATTCATCCGGAAAACACATGGGTTCTCATGTCCATCATGATGGCGGCGGTCGCCGCCTCCATTTATCTGGAGTACCGATACCGATGGGCATCGCACTTTGCGGGCGGGCTGATCGCTCTTGTCATCGCGTTGGTGCTGGTCAACGTGGGTATCATTCCATCCTCTGCTCCCGTTTATGACGATGTCGTCTTAGGATACTTAGTCCCGCTTGCGGTTCCCCTCCTTCTGCTCCAGACGAACATACGCAGGGTCTGGAACGAAACGGCGCAGATCTTCGCGATCTTTCTCATCGGCGCCATCGGGACGATTGCGGGTGCGGTGATCGGCTGTGCGCTCCTGCAAAGTTCCATCGAAGGTCTGCCGAAGGTCACGGCGATGATGACCGGATCCTACATCGGCGGCGTGGTAAATTTTACGGAGCTGGCCGATCTGTTCAAGGTCAACGGAACGCTCGTCTCTTCCGCCATTGTCGCAGACAACCTCAATATGGCAATCTACTTCCTGATCCTCATCGGAATTGCGGGGAATGCCTTTATCCGACGTTTTTACGAACATCCCTTGATCGACGAGGTGGAGCGGCAGGGCGTGTCGGAGGAGGGGAAGACCCTCGCAGCGATATACTGGGGGCATCGGGATGTCTCACTCCGTGATCTCGCCATGAGCATTGCCTATGCCGTCGTCGTGGTGACGATTTCGAAGGGGATCGGCGGTGCGTTTGCGACGCTTGTTCCCGCCGATGGCGGAACCCTGTCGAAGATGTGCAGCGTCTTCCTCGGTAGTCAATATGTCTGGATTACCCTGCTGTCCGTCGTCTTTGCGAGTGTATTTGAAAAACAGGCAAACGCCATGAACGGAGCGCAGGAGATCGGGACGTTCTTCATCTATATGTTTTTCTTCATCATTGGGGTACCCGCCTCCATCGTGGAGATCATGACGAATGCGCCACTTCTTTTCGTATTCTGTTTTATCATGGTTGTTGTCAATATGCTCTTTTGCCTGATCGGCGGGAAGATACTGAACTTCCCGTTGGAGGACATCATCATCGCCTCCAATGCGAACATCGGCGGACCAACGACGGCGGCGGGCATGGCGATTTCACAGGGATGGACGAGCCTCGTCGGGCCTGCGATGCTCGTCGGCACGTTCGGCTATGCGATCGGGACGTACATCGGCATCATCGTCGGCAGTATGGTCGGGGCATAATGCACATAGAAAAAGCTGTTGTATCGAAGCGAATGCTTCGTACAACAGCTTTTTTATTCGTCTGCATATCGTAGTGTAAGCTGACCCGTTGCGCGTGTTGCAGCGAGGTCGATCACGCGCTGATTGCGTGAGCCGCGAAAGTGCAGTGTGAGGTCACGCTCCTCGGCGCGATAGTCCCCGTCGACGAGCACATCCAGCTCGTCGAGCAGCGCATCCACAGCAGGGTTCTTCTGCGCCCGCAGCTCCTCAAGTGTGTAGCCCGTGTAGCTCCACACATCGAGGCCGCGCGCGTGTGCGCCGCGTGCGAGCGGAAGCAGTGCCGCCGGCTGCAGGAAGGGCTCACCGCCGCTGAGCGTGAGTCCCGTGAGGAGCGGATTCTCGTCGATCTCCGCGAGCACTGCTCCAACGGTCGTCATGCGCCCGCCGACGAGCGGCTGTGTGTCCGGGTTGTGACAGCCGGGGCAGCGGCGCGGGCAGCCCTGCGTAAAGACGGTCAGGCGTATGCCCTCGCCGTCCACGATGGAGTCCCGCGCAATCCCCGAGATGTGGATCTCAGTGGAGTCCGTGCTTGACACGCTCATGTTCCTCGGCCTGCTTGGCGTTGTTCCAGCGGTCCGTGGTGCCGACAAGATAGCCCGTGATGCGGCGCACGCGCTCGAATTTGGGCTGACGCATCTCGTAGCCGAGGGTGACGCGACCGTCGTCCGTTCCCGTGATGGAGAGACGATCAAGCTTTTCGTTGGTCTGTCCCTCGATGTACGCAATGTAGTTTTCCACCTCGTGCGGGGTGATGTCCGAGAGCCCGTTTACGGTGACGTTAATATCGTTGACAATCATGCTGCATTCTCCTTTTTTCACACCGCTGACGATGTGGTTTCCTTTTCGGCAATGTGTTGCCATTTCGTGAGGATTATACAACATCTAGTGGGTGCTCGTCAATAGAAAATCTATATCTAGTTGTTTTTGCACAGACTTATCCACAGGGATTTTTTGGAAACAGGGGGGGCTTTCGCTGAAGATCCCGATGGGAAAAGGCGTTGCGGGCACATCTTCGGACAAAAAGTTATCCACAGTTTCCCCAGGGAGAAACTGTGGAATTTGTGGATAAGTTATGACGGATACAGGTGTTTACGAGGCAGCGGCCTGTGGATTGTTTTCCTCCGCATCCTCCTTCTCCTGAATGATGGTTTGGATCGGATAGGGGATGTCGATGCCCTCCGTGCGGTAGCGCTCGGTGAGGGACTTGATGAATTCGTGCTTAATCTTGCCCTGGTTGTCGAATAGGCTCGACGGCAGGATGACGACGAAGTTGATGGAGGAGTCGCCGAAGTCCGTGTAGCGCACGAGCGGCTCTGCGTTCGGATTGTCGTCCACGCGTGCGAGCACTTCCTTCGCCGTCTCGATGGTGACGCGCTCGACCATTGCGAGGTCGCTGTCATATGCGACACCGACGGGGACACTGACGTTGATGTTCAGTGTAGGCCGGCTGTAATTCGTGATGTTCGCGCCCGCGATGGTCTTGTTCGGGATGACGATGGTGTTGCTCGCACCGAGCGGGATGATGGTGGTAAAGCGCCATGTGATGTCCGTGACGCGTCCCTCCTCGCCCGAGCCGAGTTTGATGTACTCGCCGATGCGCAGCTGCTTGGAGAGGATGAGGTGGAGTCCGGAGAAGATATTGGCAAGCGTCTCCTGCAGGGCAAGGGCGACCGCCATACCGCCGACGCCGGCTGCTGTGAGGATTGGTGCAATGGAGATGCCGTAGTACTGGAGGATGACGAGCAGCCCCATGGCGTAGATGACCCCGATGAGGATGCTGTTGAGCAGGGTCGTCTTAGGCAGGTTTTTCTCCGAGCGTTCGAAGTACATGGTGACAACACCGTCGACCGTGCGTGCGAGGACGCGCGTGATGGAGAAGACGTTGCTGGTAAAGAGGAGGTATGAGAGCAGTTTGGTGAGCGTCGGCGAGATCTCCACGGCATCGATCGCCCAGTACAGACCGATGATGAAGCTGAAGAAGATCGGAACCCCCTGCATGGAGCGGACGAGGACGTACTTCCATGTACTCTCCTCGACGGCAAGATGATGACCGATGTAGCGGCGGATGAGACGGTCGGCGATGATGCCCGCCGTGAGTGCGGCGAGAACGATCAGTGCGGGGATGAGCAGGAGATCGACCAGTGTGTCGATGTCAACGGTGTATGAGAATATAGTCAAGGGATACTCCTTTCAAGAGAGACGGGGGATCTTTTCCCTGTGTGTTTCAATGTGCTTCTGCCGCAAGAAATTCCTCGCGTGCCGCCATCAGACGCAGCGTGCCGACGGGACTCTCAACGGCGCAGCGGAATACCGGCGTATGCGGCTCTGCCTTGCCGTGGAAGTGGCGCGGTGGGGCGATGATGGTAACGGCCATGCCGGTCTCACGCATACGGGAGGAAAAATGACCGTTAATGACGTTGAAGAGCTCTCCGACGGCATCCACGGCGAGCTCGTCCATGCCTTCGAGCGATACGCCGCTGTAGCCGCTCGCGAGGGCGTAGAATGCGTTCACGCAGGCGGAGAGGGAGACGATGAGAGGGCTGCCGTCGGCCTCCATACGCTGCGAGATGGTGATGTAGCACCGGCAATCTTCCTCCGTGCCGATCACTGCGTTGATGCGTGCGTAGTCGGAAAGCCCCGCGAGAAAGACGGCAGTGTAGCCTTGATAGATGTCGCTCATTCTGCCTCCGCACTCTCCTGCATCCGGGCGAGCGCCATGCTGATCTCATGATCGGAATAGGGCTTTTGGATGAACATGAGCACACCGCATTTTTCGGCATATGCCATGTTCTCCGCGCTGGCGGCGGTGGAGATCACGACGACGGGGAGGTGCGGATGCGTTTCGCGTATGCGGCGCAGCACCTCGCAGCCGTCGAGCTTCGGCAGGATGATGTCGAGAAAGACAGCATCGGGCGATTTGTCGACGAGACGGCGCAGTGCCTCCTCGCCGTCCCGCGCCTCCACGACGGTATGCCCGCGGTCATAGAGCTCTGCCTTGAGTTTGATGCGCACGAGGCGCGAGTCGTCAACAATCAGTATTTTCATCTGTATGCTCCTTTACGGGCAGGGCGGCTGCCCCGAAGGCGTGCGGCAGGAGTTCGGCGGGCGTGAGGACGCGCACCGCGCCCGCTGTGTTTGCGAGAATGACGCGTTTGAGTGGAAACTCCATCAGCATCTGGCGGCACATACCGCAGGGGGCGCAGGGGGCGGGGCTGTCCGCGATGACGGCGAGCGCCTTGAATGCACGCTCACCCGCCGTGACGGCGGCGGCAATCGCCGTGCGCTCGGCGCAGATCCCGACGGG
>CALJPB010000209.1 GCA_937981305.1 uncultured Selenomonas sp. | reverse complement strand
TGTAGCATAGACGTATTCAACAGGTATGGAGATTTTCTGATGAGAAGATATTATCCCTGATTGCAAGGGACTATTTCTGTGTTTTCACAAGGTGAAAGACAGAAAGAATAGTTCGATCATGGATGTATCGCATTTCATTTGAGAAGAAATTTACTAAAAAATATTTGTTGACGTAAATATCTTTATATCGTAATATATAAATATATCGATTAATAAAAAGGAGGAATTCATGTGAGCAAGTATATTATTGTTGGCGGAGTGGCAGGTGGAGCGACGGCTGCGGCACGTCTGCGCCGATTAGATGAGCACGCGGAGATCATTCTCTTTGAGCGTGGGGAGGATATATCCTTTGCAAACTGTGGGCTTCCGTACTATGTAGGCGATGTCATCGCTGAACGGGGGGACTTGCTCCTCCAAACTCCTGAGAAGTTCCGTGGGATGTATAACGTCGATGTGCGTGTATGCAGTGAAGTCACGCGTGTGGATACGGAAAATCGTACCGTAGAGGTGCGCTCTGCGGACGGCGTATATACGGAAAGTTATGATGCGCTGCTGCTTTCACCGGGAGCAAAGCCGCTGCGTCCGCCAATCCCCGGCATCGATCATCCGCGTATCGCGACACTGCGCAGTGTGCAGGATGCGGATCGCATTCGTTCCCTTGTCGGTACTGGCGGCAGCGTTGTTGTAGTCGGCGGCGGCTTCATCGGCGTGGAGCTTGCGGAAAATCTGCGTGAGCGAGGGCTGTCTGTTACTCTGGTCGAGGCGATGCCGCATATCCTTCCGATCTTTGACACAGATATGATTTCGCTGCTTGAGGATGAGCTGCGTAGGCACGGCGTAGAGCTTGCGCTTGGGGATGGAGTTGCCGGATTTGAGGAGCAGGAGGACGGTGGGATCTGCGTACGTCTTTCCAGTGGGCGTACGGTACATGGGGATTTCGTCGCGCTTGCGATCGGCGTGCGTCCCGATACCGCGTTCCTCGACGGGAGCGGCATTGCGCTCGGGGAGCGAGGACATATTCTGGTCGATGAATATATGCAGACCAATATCCCTCATGTCTATGCTGTTGGGGATGCGGTGCTGACACGCTCCGCACAGACGGGAAAAGCTGTGGCGCTTCCGCTTGCGGGACCTGCCAACCGTCAGGCACGTCTGGCGGCGGATCGTATGGCAGGGGAGGCGCGTGCCTATCGCGGTGTAGTTGGAACTGCCGCGCTCAAGGTATTTGGTCTTACGGCAGCGGCAACGGGGCAGAACGAGCGAGCCATCCAGTCTGCGGGTATGGTGTACGGAAAGGATTATCGCTTTACGGTGATTTTCCCGCGCCATCATGTAACCTATTATCCGGGGGCAAAGGAGCTTGCACTCAAGCTGATTTTCCGTCTTTCGGATGGTGTTGTACTGGGGGCGCAGGCAATCGGTGCAGAGGGCGTGGACAAGCGCATCGATGTTCTTGCCTCTGCCATCGGGCGGTCGCTCACGGTTGCGGATTTGGAAGAGTTTGAGCTGTCCTATGCACCGCCGTATTCCGCAGCGAAAGATCCCGTGAATATGGCCGGCTATGCAGCAGAAAATATTCTGCTGGGCAGGAGTATTCCGCTTCTCCCGCACGAGCTTTCGGCGGAACTTGCGGGAGGGGCAAAGCTCATCGACGTTCGTCCGCCGGAGGAATATCATGCGGGCGAGATTGTGGGAGCGCAGCGCATTCCGTTGCCTCGGCTGCGCGAGCGTCTGCATGAATTCGATCCGCAGGTACCGATCGTTGTCTGCTGCAAGATGGGGCTGCGCGGCTATCTTGCAGAGCAGATTCTGAGGGCACACGGGTTTTCCGTAAAAAATATGGTTGGCGGCTATACCTACATGAAGATGCAGCATGAGGAGAGAAATTAAGATGGTAATTGAGGATCAGGAGCGTCTTGAGGAGGCCGCAGATTTCTTGCGGGCATTGGCGCATCCCGTACGGCTCTGTATTGTGCGGCGGCTTCTGCGTGAGGGGAGCTGTAATGTCTCCTATATGCAGGATTGTCTGGATGCACCGCAGTCCACCGTGTCGCAGCATCTGAGTAAGCTGCGCCAGGCGGGGCTGATCCGTGGAGAACGCAGCGGGCTCGAGGTTGCTTATCAGTTGAAGGATGAACGTGTTGCAAAGATCTTGCGTGCCCTGCTCTGTGGGGCAGACGAGGAGGGGGCGGCTCATGGGGACGAGGAAGCGGCCACTCCCTGTTGTTGAACGCGAAAGCTGCGTTGCCTGTGGAACGTGTCAGAGTGTGTGCCCACGTGGAGCAATCTCCGTTAGGTGCGGGCTCTATGCGGTGGTCGATCCTGCACGCTGCGTCGGCTGCGGTATGTGCAGTCGTGAGTGTCCGGCGGAGATCATACGAATGGAGGTGTGCACATGAGGACGAGGGGCAAGCGATGGTATCAATATTTTTGGATCTTCTCCATCGTGTATTTCTCACTGGGCTTTGTCAATATTCTGTTCGCATGGCTCGGTATGATCTGCTTTCTCACACCGCTCGCTTTTGCTTTGGTGGCGGGAAACAAGGATTACTGCAATCACTACTGTGATCGTGGACAGCTCTTTCAGCTGCTCGGCAGCCGTCTGCATCTTTCCGCACGAAATGAACTGCCTACGTGGCTGCGCAGTCGGCGGTTTCGCTATGGATTTCTAGCGTTTTTTCTGACCATGTTTGCCAATGTGATGGTCGTAAGCTATCATGCGGCGGCAGGTGCTCCTCTGCGGGAGACGGTGACACTGTTCTGGCTGTTTGATGTGCCGTGGAGCTGGGCGTATAGCGGAGATGGTGCACCGTGGATTGCACAGTTTGCCTTCGGCTTCTACAGCCTCATGCTGACCTCGGCAATCATCGGTATTTTGATGATGCTGCGCTATCGCCCACGCGCTTGGTGTGTCATCTGCCCGATGGGAACGATGACACAGGCAATCTGCCGTGCAAAAGTACCGCAGGATACGGGAGCGGAAGCTCTCAATGAGCGTGGCATTTGTCCGAATGACTGATACCATCTCCATACAATCAATCCCCATGCGACGAG
>CALJPB010000208.1 GCA_937981305.1 uncultured Selenomonas sp. | reverse complement strand
TGAGGTGGTCGCCTGAAAGACCGCCACCAAAAGACCGACAATCAGCCCAAGTCCCAGCATGGGAGCAGAGACCAGAAGAACGATGAAGAGCGCCTCCTGGGCAAGCTGGATGACCAAATCTCCGGACATCGCTCTGCCTCCCCGCTAACGGAAACTCATGATGAGCGACTGAATCAAGAGATGCCACCCATCGACCATAACAAACAGGAGAATCTTGAACGGCAGGGAGATCATGACCGGCGGCAGCATCATCATACCCATGGACATGAGGGTACTTGCAACGATCATGTCAATGACAATGAACGGGATATAGATCATGAAGCCGATCTGAAACGCCGTCTTGAGTTCGCTAATGATGAACGCAGGAATCAACGTGAACGTTGACACATCTTCGGGGCCTTCGGGGCGCGGTGCGTCTGAGAGATTGACAAAGAGTGCGAGATCGGACTCCCGCGTCTGGCGAAACATAAATTCACGCATCGGATCGACAACACGCTCCAGTGCCTGCTCCTGCGAGATCTGCCCCGCAAGGTAGGGCTGTATGCCGTTCTCATTCGCCTGTCCCCAATAGGGTGCCATAATGTAGAACGACAAGAAAAGAGAAAGTGCAATGACGACCTGATTCGGCGGCACATTCTGTGTCGAAAGTGCATTCCGCAAAAATCCGATGACCACGACAATCCGCACAAAGGAGGTCGTCATGACAAGAATCGCAGGAGCAAGAGAAACAATCGTCAGCACCGCCAGGAGCTGCATACTCGTTGCGACCTGCTGCGGATTCTCCGATGTCCCTACGTCAACACTGACCGTTGGGATGAGCGGAGCTGCCCATGTATGCTCCATCCCCAAGAGCAGGAGGAGCGCTGCACTCCCCAAGACAAGCATTTTGCGCTCCAATCCCGTCCCCCCATTTCTATCCGCCGGTGTCACTTTCGGAACAGCGGCGGTATTTTTTGAACAAAATCTGACAGTGAGCCGAACTGTTCCCGGAAGACCCCATCCTCCATCGGTGTGGATTTGCGAATCTCCTCCATGATCTCCGGATCATCAATCTCCGTAATCAGTCGGACGTTCGCATCCGTCACTCCAAGCACAAACACGCGCCCAAAAAGTTCCACCACACACACCGAACGGTTCGGCCCGAGAGGCAGCTGCAGATAGACCTGCCCCCCGCGTGCCGCAAGCCTCTGCATGGAATTCTTGCCAAAGGCACGTGCAACGACGTACGCCAGCACGACCACAAATGCAAAGACAGCAAAAAGGCTGACCACATAGGCGACCGTCGACCACCATGACACGGCCGACGGACGCGGGTCAGCCTCTTCATATCCGGCTAAATATCCGCCGCCCGTCTCACCTGCGGCAGATACATCTCCCATGCACAATAAAAGAAAGAAGCATCCGAGCAGCAGGGACAGTGAAAAGATCCGTCCGTTCATCAGCCGACGGCTTTGCGAATGGCCTCCAGCACGCGATCCGCCTGGAACGGCTTCACGATGAAGTCGCGCGCGCCTGCCTGAATGGCCTCAATAACCATCGCCTGCTGTCCCATCGCGCTGCACATAACAACCTTCGCAGCGGGATCGACCTTCTTGATTTCCTTGACTGCGGTGATACCGTCCATCTCCGGCATCGTGATATCCATCGTTACGAGATCGGGCTTCAGCTCCTGATACTTCTCCAGAGCCTTCATGCCATTCTCAGCCTCGCCAACGATTTCATAACCGTTCTTCGACAGGATGTCCTTCACCATCATTCGCATAAAAGCTGCATCATCAACGACCAGAACGCGAGTTGCCATTTTCTCATCTCTCCTTAATCCGACAGAATATCCTTATACAAAAGGGACATCAAACACACATAGAGTATGTGCTTTTTTTATCGCTATTCATTATAACGAAATCTGCCCCCTGTGACAAGGATTTTCTACAACGACTCCCAAAACTTCCATATACCTTCCGTTATTGGAGACGCGCGGCGCGCTCCAACGGGCTGACAATTTCGGTGATGCGAACGCCAAAGTTCTCATCAATGACGACGACTTCACCCTTTGCCAGATATTTTCCGTTAACCATAATATCCACGGGTTCACCGGCAAGTTTATCCAATTCGACGATAGATCCCTTGGTCAGATCGAGGATATCCTTGATCGACTTCTTTGTCCGACCGAGTTCCACATTGACCTGAAGAGGCACATCGAGAATAAGACCAATATTTGCATCGTTAACCTGTACCGGAGCAGTACTCAGCGGTGTAAACTGCGCCGACTGTACCGGTACGTTCGATGCGACGTGTGGCTGCATAGGCGGTGCTCCATATCCATAGTTTGCAGGCGCAGCAGCGGCGGCCGGTGCCGCTGGAGTCGGTGCCGGCGCCGGTGGCGGCGCAGCAGCGGCGGGCGGCGGTGGAGCTGCAGCTGTCGCAATGGCATCTTCCTCATTGTCGACATCGTTCTGCTGATTCATCAGCGCATTGACCATATCCTTCGCGACATCCACCGGCAGGAGCTGCATGATCTCACTATCGATCAGGCCGTCCACCTCCATGCGGAAGGATGCCTGGATGATCGGATCAACCTTGTCGAGCAGCTTGGAGACGACCTCCTCCGTTCCGAGATCAACCAGCGTGACAACAGGAGGAGTAATGTCCACTTTTTTGCTGAACATCGAGGAAAGCGAGGTCGCAACGCTGCCCATCATCTGGTTCATGCACTCGCTGACCGCGCTCATATGCAGTTCGCTCAGTTCCTGATCCGGATTCGTACCGTCATTGCCCATCATCAGATCGGCAATGATCGCAGCATCCTTTGCCTGGATACAGAGGACATTGTTGCCCTCAATACCGATGCTGTATCCCACCTCGACGACGAGGAAGGGCAGGGGATACTTTTCCTTGAGCACACGCAAATTCGACACTGAAACCGTCGGTGTTGTGATTGACACCTTGCGTCCAAGCAGGACAGACAGTGTCGTTGCGGCACCCCCCATCGAAATATTACCGATTTCACCAAGCGCATCGCGCTCCAGATCGGTAATGCCGGAATCATCACTGGAAGGAGACGAGTCGGCCGCAGATCCTTCCGCAGGCGAATCGCTTGCCGCCCCACCATTCAGGAGGGCATCAATCTCCTCCTGCGAGATCATATCATCACTCATTCGCGTCGTCATCTCCTTCTATAATGCCGGATATTTGCACAGCCATTCGCTTTCCGGCGGTTCCCGGATGCGCGCGGAACTTCGCATTCGACCCAACGTAGCAGACGAGCTCATCCTGTGCCAGCGTGTCGAGCTGCAGCACATCGCCGAAGCCCAAGGTCAGGAACTCGCGGATCGTCAT
>CALJPB010000207.1 GCA_937981305.1 uncultured Selenomonas sp. | reverse complement strand
GCAAAATAATCGTGCACCGCCTGCCGATCCCCGGCTTCCACGGCGGTGATAACTTCACCGAGAATTGTCTGCAGCTGGCGCAGAGAATCCGCAATCGGTTTCCCATTCGTCATGCAGATGTCCGCCCACATATCCGCATTCGACGATGCAATGCGTGTCGTATCCTTGAAGCCTCCGCCAATGAGCTTGAGGCATGAGTCCAGATCATCGCCGCTGCGGTTGAGCAGTGTGACAAGCGCTGCCGCCGCCAGATGCGGAACGTGGCTGATGACTGCCGCACAGCGGTCATGCTGTGCAAGGTCGAGCGTGGTAAATTTCGCACCTGTAAGCCTTAGAATCGCCATCAGACGATCCTTCACCGACTGCGGTACCTGCGGATCATCAATGATGACATACGCCTTATTGGCGAAGAGATTCTTCGTCGCTGCCTCGACACCACTCTTCTCGCGCCCCGTCATCGGATGCCCCGGCACATAGTACACGGTGCGTGGCAGGATCTCATGCAGAGCTTCGTAGACATAGCCCTTTGTACTACCCGCATCCGTCAGAATCACACCGTCTTTCAGATAGGGCAGTATTTTTTTCACCATCGGCACGATCTGCAAAACAGGTGGACTGAGATAGACAATATCCGCATCCCCGACCACTGCCGCGAGATCGGATGAGGCTTCGTCCACTGCGCCGCATTCCACTGCCGCACGCATGGACTTCTCCGAGCGGCAGAGCCCCGTGATGTAGATATCGTCCCCGAGAGACTCCTTCAGGCAGAGGCCGAGAGAGCCGCCGATCAGCCCGACACCGATGATAGCAAGCTTTGTCCCACTCATGCGCGTCGACCAACTGCGGGCGCGATCTGACGCACCTCATTCATTAGCTGCTCGAAGTTGCGCGGAACGAGGCTCTGATCGCCGTCCGAGAGTGCGCATTCGGGATGGCAGTGCACCTCGATGATGAGACCGTCCGCCCCGACGGCAACCGAAGCACGCGCCAGCGGGCGCACCATCTGCCACCGCCCCGTCCCGTGACTGGGGTCGGCGATAACGGGGAAGTGTGTGAGCTCCTTGAGTGCCGCAATGGCATTGAGATCCATCGTATTGCGCGTATAGGTCTCATAGGTGCGGATGCCGCGCTCACAGAAGATGATGTTCCCATTCCCGCCCGCAGCAATGTACTCTGCGGCATTCAGCCACTCGCTGATCGTTGCGGACAGCCCGCGCTTGAAGAGCACAGGCGTCTGCGTCCTGCCGAGCGCCTTGAGCATCTGGAAATTCTGCATATTGCGCGCCCCGACCTGCAGCAGATCGGCATATTCGGCAACGAGTTCAATGTCGTCCTTGTCCACGACCTCGGTCACAACGCGCAGCCCGGTCTTGTCCGCCACATCGCGGAGAATCTTCAGCCCCTCAAGGCCAAGTCCCTGAAAATCGTATGGGCTTGTACGCGGCTTGAACGCGCCGCCGCGCAGGAATTGTGCACCAGCTTCCTTGACCTTTACCGCAACATCGTAGACCTGCTCATAGCTCTCCACCGAGCAGGGCCCCGCCATGATCGCCAGCTGTTCCCCTCCGACGGGGAAGCCCGCCACGTCCACAATGCTGTTCGCCGGATGAAAGTCTCGGCTGACCAGTTTATACTTCTCTGTAAT
>CALJPB010000206.1 GCA_937981305.1 uncultured Selenomonas sp. | reverse complement strand
CCATGTTCGCCTTATCGTTCTTGGACAGCTCAGGTGTCGGCACCGGCTTCGGCTGTTCAGGCTGTGGCTGTGGCTGCGGTGCCGGAGGAGGGGCGGGCTGATCTGTGCTTTTTACAGTGAACGCCGTCGATTCCGTCCCCGCCACAGTTACATGGGAGGACGCATCACGCTCGAGAGATGCAGTTGAGCCGTCCGTGCGCGTGATGATGGCAGCAGGGTTGACATTGAGCTCCGATGTCGCTGTGATCGCGCTCTCCTTCCAAACACCGATCTTGCCCGCACCGAGATTCAGATTGTACGCAGCAACCTCCGATTTCCATAGACCGAGTTCGTTGTCCTTGGTGACGTCCACCTTGACTTCCTGATCGCCATGACCCGAATAGACACGGTCAAACGACGCCCCCGCATAAAGATCTGTCCACGAGTTTGCCCCAAGATTGCTGTCCTCGATGGTCACCTTGCCGCCGAAGATTCTTGTCCCGTCGTAGTCTACGCCCGTGGGATGCGTTACGGTAACATTCTTCAGATGGACGACGTTGTCAACGCCTGCTGTCTTGTGCTCATGTGCGCGACTGCCGACATCCGTGTCTCCATCGTCCTGATCCTGCTTGAACGCATAGAGATTAAACCCGCCCGTTGCGATCGAGCTATTCTTGAGGCGGACACTGCCGCCGTCCGCATAGAATTCGCGCTTCGTACGAACGTCCAGCTCATCCGCCTGCAGGATATTTGCAGCACTTGTCTCGCTTTTCCCCCAGTAGTTCCTCCAATCCGCCGCAGTCTGATCATAGTCGAACTTGCTGTATGCGCTCAGCGAGAACTCCGTCCTCTTCCCGTGCAGCTTCGCGCGGTCGACATTGACGGTATACCCGACGACACCGAACGATGCTTTACCGCTATCCTCATGCTTTACCGTGCCGTGGAAGTCGACATGATTCCCCTGCACACCGCGATAGGTAAGCAGCTCGTCCCCATGATCATTGCCGTGCTTCCGCATAAAGCGGTTGCCCGCAATCATCAGCACCTCTGCTTCATTGTGCGCATCGCTCTTCATCTCAATCGTCGCATCATCCGCAACGGTGATTTTGCCGCCGTAGATCATGCCCTGATTCGCCTTCAGCTTGCTCCCTGTGATGTTGATGGTGCGGTCGGGTGCACTCGTATCGTCCATCACTGCGTCGTTTCCCGTTGCACGGTAGGTTGCAACTGCTTCCACGCCGAGCCGATAGACATCCGCCGTGCTATTCTTGATGTCAATAACACCGCCGCCAAGCTGTAAGGACTTGCCCTCTGTGGTGACACCGTTCAAGGAGACTTTATTTGCTGCCGTCACGTCCGCAGTGAACACATGCTTGGCATCATCAGCATCGCGCTCATCCGCATTGAACTTCGAGGCTGCGTAGAGGGTCGTTTCCGCCCCCGCACCGAGGAACTTCGCTCCTGTCGAGGAGACCGTCGCGCCGCCGATCTCGACCTCGCCCTCCTGATTGTTCTTGACGTTGACCGTGCCGTTGAATACGACATCATTGCCCGCATTGTGGGTAACGTTCTGTACCTTCGCATCTTCCCCCACCATCGTGTAGTCCGCACGATCCATCGCCTTGATGTCGAGTATCGTCTTGTTCATCGAGCCGTCGCCCAGATTGAATGTGACGCCATCCGCCACATTTACCTTGCCGGCGAAGATGGAAACGCAGTCTACAGCGTTGAACGTCGCGCTCCCATCAATGTTTATCGTCCCGTTGGTCGCTCCCTTGGCAAAGCTGAGCTGATTGCCGCTCTCCGTCATGGCGAGTGTGGAGAGGGTCAGGTTGGCGACATTCAGTACGGCATTCCCGCCAACATGGATGCCGTTCGGGTTGACGAGAACGACATAGCCACCGTAACCGCCACCGCCCGGCTGATTCATCTTGCCAAGGATATCTGAGAGCTGTGATCCCGTCACATTGTTGACAAGTGTCTTGCCATCAGCGATATTAAAGTTCAGCGTCTCATCTCTTGCAATATTGAACGTGTTCCAGTTGATTGTACTGTCCGTCCCCGCCGTAATGGTCGCGCCGTTTGCTACCGTCGAAAAATCCGTACTGCCGCCGATGTTCACATCGCCCG
>CALJPB010000205.1 GCA_937981305.1 uncultured Selenomonas sp. | reverse complement strand
GGCGCGGGAGCAGGACGACAGGTGCGCGAACAGGCATAAAAATAAGGCAGATTGATTCTGCCTTATTTTTATGCCTGTTATATCTCCGCCTCAAGCTGCCCCTTCTTGAACACCTTGCCAACGGTGCCGAACTGGAAGGTCGCCGCCTCCAAAACGGTAAAGCGTCCGTAGGTGTTTCCAGGGCGGTAGTTCGAGATAAATGCCTCGCGCATACCGCCTGCCATATGCATCTCCTCTCCATAGACGAGGAAGGGATTGGGTACGACGGCAAAGAGGTTGTTGCCAAGCGGCATCCCCCAGAAGTCCGCATCGCGTGTTGGGGTGATGGCAACAAAACGCGGTTCGAGTTCGGGACGGCTGAGACGCAGCTGCATATTCGTGCAGCGCATCCCCTGCACCTCATAGAGTCGGATGAAGTCATCCTGTGCCTTCTTCTTTTGGAACATCGTTCCCGCGACATCGTAGAGCGCGTTATAGTCCTTCACATAGTCATCTGCACGCTCGGCAGGAGTTCGCTCGCGCAGTTCCGATACAGGAATGTTATCCAACGAAACCGCCGCACCGACGGCTTTTTTTCGTGCCGCCTCATTTTGTTTTACACGGTCACTCGGCGTTGCTTCCTTACCGCCCGTCGCACGCGCATAGCTTCCGGCCGCCCGTTCCATCGCATTCATCGGTTTCTCCTGCCGCCCCTTCGCCGATGACGTTGGCGCGGGCGCAGCGACTCCTGTATATGCACGCGAGAGGTCGCGCTTCATCTCCTCATCGAGGAGATCGCTCACCGACGGGACAGCACGCTGTGCCGCGACGTTCGCCTCAGCCGCAGGATTGTCAGGCTGCTCCTTCCGCATCTCCCTGTGCGGCGGTGTTCCACCTGCACGGCGCTCTGCCGCCTCCAGCCGCTCCACCAGTTCATCCAGGCGACTCTGCTGACGCAGCACCATCTTTTCGAGAAGCGTAACGCGCTTCGCGAGCTCATGAATCCGTGTCAGTTCGTCGGTTCCCATTCCCCTGATTTACCCCTTACAGCTCAATCTTGGCAGCATTTGCCAGTGTTTCTCGCGCCTCGCGCATAATGTTCTCGATGATGACACGCGTAGGCTCGATCTTGCGCAGGAGTGTCAGTGTCTCGCCCGCCTGCATCATGCCATTGACGACATCGCCCTCCACGGCAGCGAGCTTGTTCGTGCCCGTTGCACGGTCGAGCAGTTCCTGCTTGGTCGCCTTGCCCGAGAGTTCGAGCGCGACAAAGGCCTCCGCAAACTTGTTCTTGATACCGCGTACCGAGCCGCCAATCGTGAAGCCTGTCACAATGGTATCCGTGTCCACCGCCTCGATCAGCTTTGCCTTCATATTCTCATGGACGACGCATTCCTCGGCAACAAGGAAGCGCGTCCCCATCTGGATGCCCGCTGCCCCCATGAGAAGTGCCGCCGCAAGCCCGCGCCCGTCGCCGAAGCCGCCCGCCATAACGACAGGGATCTTCACCTCGGGGATGACCTGCTCCATCAGCGGCAGGGTCGAGAGCACGCCGATGTGACCGCCTGCCTCCATGCCCTCCACAACAATCGCGTCCGCGCCCTTTTCCTCCACGCGCTTTGCGAGCTTCACACTCGGCACAACGGGGATGACCTTCACGCCCGCCGCGTGCAGCTTCTCAAAATACGGGACGGGATTGCCCGCGCCGAGCGTCACGAATGCCGGCTTTTCCTCGCAGATCACATCCACAATCTCGTCCTTGTTCGGCGCCATGAGCATCACATTGACACCAAACGGGCGATCCGTCAGCGTACGGCAGCGGCGAATCTCATCGCGCGTGTACTCCGTCGTACGCCCTCCCGTCGAGATGATGCCCGCGCCGCCCGCATTCGACACCGCAGATGCGAGATTTGCCTCCGAGATCCATGCCATGCCGCCCTGCAAAATGGGGGCTTCGATCCCCAAAAGTTCTTTGAGCTGATTTGCCACGTTACTACCTCCTATATTATATACGCTCTATGCCCGCAACGGCATAGGCAGACATCCCTTCACCGCTGCCCGTGAACCCGAGCCGCTCCTCCGTCGTCGCCTTGACATTGACATCGCCGACCGCCACACCGAGCATACGCGCGATATTCTCTCGCATCCGTGGGATATGCGGCAGCAGCTTCGGTGCCTGAGCGACAATCGTCGCATCCACATTGCCGATGGCATAGCCCTCCGCACGCACGAGACGCACAACCTCCTCGAGGAGCTTGCCGCTGTCCGCGCCCTTGAACCGCTCATCCGTATCCGGAAAATGCGTCCCGATGTCTCCGAGTGCCGCCGCACCGAGAATCGCATCCGATACAGCATGGAGCAGTACATCCGCATCCGAATGCCCGAGCAGCCCCTTTTCATACGGCACATCCACACCCCCGAGGATGAGCCTGCGCCCCTCCACCAGACGGTGCACATCATAGCCCATGCCAAACCGCGTCATTCACCTTCCCCTTTCCGCCGCCGCACGACACCGCCGAGCAGCCGCTTTGCCTCATGCACGGCGGTTTTCATCAGCTCTCCCGCGCCCATATCGCTGCGCAGAATCGCCTCTGCCACCACCATGTCCTCGGGTGTCGTCACCTTGATATTGCTGTACTCTCCCCGCACAATGTGCACGGGAATACCGATGCGCTCCACAAGGCTCGCATCATCCGTCCCGAGGAACCCATCCGCATCTGCGCGTCGATTCGCCTCGCACAGGATCTCCTTTCGAAACCCCTGCGGCGTCTGCACCTGCCAGAGCGTACTGCGCGGCGGTGTCGATACGACAACATTGTCGTCTGAGGCAATCTTGATTGTATTCTTTTCCGGCACAGCGACAATCCCCGCCCCCTCCGCACGTACCACGCGGATCAGCTCCTCGATGGTCTCACGGCGGATCAACGGACGCGCCGCATCGTGCACGAGCACGATGTCCGCCTCCTCTGAGACGACGGCAAGTCCGTTGCGGATCGAGTACTGACGCTCCGATCCCCCCTCAACCACCTTCCACGGGGCAAGCCCCTTGACACGGCTGAGAAGCCCCTTCACCGCCTCAACCTCATCCGCACCGACAGCAACAATCAGCTCGCCGACCTCGGACACCTTGGAGAACGTGAGCAGCGTCCGCAGGAGCATCGGTTTGCCCGCAAGCGTCAGAAAAACCTTGTTCAACCCGATGTGCATCCGATGTGCCTGCCCCGCTGCAGGGAAGACCACACTAACCATACATTTCCCTCCTGTACGTCCTGTGTTACCGTGCCAGCTTTGCAAAGATCATGCGCCCCGCCGCCGTCTGCAGGGCCGATGTCACCTCCACGGACACCACCTCGTTCATGCAGCGAAACCCGCCGTCCACAACGATCATCGTCCCGTCGTCGAGATATGCGAGCCCTTGCCCATGCTCCTTGCCCGGACGGACAATCTGCACCGTCATGAGATCGCCCGGAATGGCGACCGGCTTCACCGCATTCGAGAGCGCGTTGATGTTCAGCACGGGAACACCGCGCAGCTGTGCAACCTTGTTCAGGTTGAAATCGTTCGTGATGAGCTTGCCGCCCACGACCTGCGCGAGGCGCACGAGCTTCGAGTCGACCTCGGCGATGTCGTCGAAGTCCTGGCTCGTGATCTCGACCTCCATCTTCGATTCCGTGCGTATGCGCTGCAGGACATCGAGTCCGCGCCTGCCGCGCACGCGCTTCAACGCATCTGAGGAATCGGCGATATGCTGCAGTTCTTCCAAGACGAACTCAGGGATGAGCAATGCACCGTCGATGAATCCCGTCTCACATATATCGGCAATGCGTCCGTCGATGATGACGCTCGTATCGAGCAGCTTGTAGAGCTTGGGCGATTTCTGTTCCTTGCCGATTTGCCCCAGCGCTTCCTTGGCCTTCGCCTGCGCCTTCGCCTCGCGGCTCTTGCTGATCAGATTCGGCAGCGTGCCGAAAAGATCGCCGACTTCCTTGCGCTTCTTGATCGTGATATGAATGCCGAGATAGCCGAACACGATGCTGAAAACGACAGGAAAATATGCTCCGACGAGCGGGATCTTGGAAAATGCCGCTCCCAATAAATTTGCAATGATAAGTCCGATGGCCAGCCCCGCTGCGCCTGCGATGACATCATGAATCGGCATCTTGCTCAGCTGCGTTTCGACCCAATAGGTGAAGCGCTTGAGCGTAGCCGTGAAAAGAGGCGTCGTGATGAAGCCGAGAACCCCGCCCAAAACAGCACCGACGAGGATGCAGACGAGCGAAGCGAGCGTCAAGCCGAAGAGTCCGAGATCCAGCTTGAGAACTTCCGTGCTCAGAAACAAGGTCAGAAGCGGACTGGCAAGCTGCATGAGCGCTCCACCGAGAATGGCGAAAATCAGCGTGATGAAAAAACGCAATACTTTTTCGAGCAATAAACATCCCTCCCCATATAATGGAAATGACAAAGCCAAACAGATTTATCATACTAAATCTATTCGGCTTTGTCAAAAGAAATCACTCTCGAATCGCCGGGGTCTTCCCAGTGATCGTCAGCATCAGGCAAAATCGTTTTCCGCAAGGATGCCATCCATCCACGACTTGACTTCCTCGGGCGATTTGCTGCAGGCATAGACAAGCTCACTGACGATGATCTGCCGCGCGAGATCCAAAAGACGTCTTTCCCCGCTGGAGATCTTCCGCTGGCGATCCTGCAGGACGAGATTCCTCGCCACAGCCGCCACAT
>CALJPB010000204.1 GCA_937981305.1 uncultured Selenomonas sp. | reverse complement strand
GGGGTAGAGGATCAGCTTGCCGACCGTGTCCGACAAGAGGAGGAGCGCCGCCCCGAGCAGCGCGGTAAACGGCAGGTAGAAGCGGTGATCCGTCCCGATCAGGAAGCGCGCCATATGCGGCGCGATCAGCCCCACGAAGCCGATCACGCCCGTAAAGCTGATGATCGTCGCCGTCATAAAGACTGCGACCAGTCCCGCAATCGTACGCAGACGCACGGGGTTCACGCCGAGACTGCGTGCCGTCTCATCGTCGCTCACCGCCATCACATTCAGCGGCAGCGCGTAAAAGAGCGCGGCGATGAGCCCGAGCGCGACGACCACGCCGCCGATGGCAACGTACTCCCACGAGGCGCGGTGCAGCGAGCCGAACGTCCACTGAATGACCGCCGCGAGCTTGTGCTCCTGTGCAAAGAACTCAAGCGTCGCCGTGAGCGCACTGAAGAAATAGTTCAGTGCAATGCCGACGAGTACAATCGTGGTCGGACGGAGCCCCGAACGCCGCGCGATGCCGTAGACGATGATGCCGCACGCCGACGAGAGCAGGAACGCCGACGTGATGATGCCGAGGTCGCTGTCGAGCGCCGTCCCCGCCGCGAGCACGATGCAGAGTGAGGCACCGAGCGCCGCCGCCGAGGAGATGCCGAGTGTGAACGGGCTGACGAGATAGTTGCGCGTCACGGACTGCATGAGCGCACCCGCGAGCGCGAGCCCCGCGCCCGCAATCAGCGCGAGCAGGACGCGCGGCAGGCGCAGCAGGAGGATGATCTTGTTCATCGCCGCGTCTGCGCCCATCGCAATCGTTCCGTCAAAATACCGCGCAATCGCGTCCACGGTCTGAAACGGCCCTGCCTCCTTCATCCCAAGCGTTGTAAACACATAGGCGGCGACTAGTGTCAGCACGACACCCGCCGCGATCATGAGATATTTGCGTCGGCTGTGCGCGTGATATTCCTGTTCCAGCATCGCCCTACTCCCCCGTCAGCGGGAACGCGGGGTAGGTGTGCCCCTCAACATACGGGAGGTGCTGATATTTCTCGAGCCAGACCTTGAACACATCCTCGGGGTGCAGATCGGGCAGCTGCTCGGGGTAGAGGAATTTCGCAATGTACATCGTCCCGACGAGCTTCGACGCGCCGCCGTGAACGTAGTGCGAGAGCAGGAGGATGCGGTCGTGCTTCACTGCGTCGATCGTATCCCATCCCTCACGCGACTTGAGTTCGCTCAGAATCCGCGCATGATCCTCCGCCGTCGGCGGGATGTAGGAGGAGTTCACCTTGGGCTCTGAGACCTTCACGATGTACGCGGGATTCCGCTCGATCACCGCCTCCGGATTCACCTGCACATTCTTCGCGTCGCCAAAGATGTTGTATGCGCCCGAATACTCCACCATGTCATAGAAATAGTCGCCCGGCACGGTGGTCTTGCCCTCCGTGCGGTACTCGAAATAGAGCTTCTTCTTTGGCACATCCGCCGTCTGCCGCTTGATGTAGTCGAGTTTTTCCGTAAAGAACGCCGAAAGCTCCGCCGCCTCCGCCTCCTTGCCGAAAAGTTTGCCGATCAGCGCGCAGTTGTCCTGGAACTCGCGCGTATAGTAGGCATCCACAACGACGACCGCGATCCCGAACGGCGTGAGCTTTTCCGCCGCGTCCTCCCAGCCGCCGTTGCCCGTCAGGATGAGTGCCTGCGGCTGCAGCTCGATGATCTTTTCATAGTTGAGGTTCCCCTGATTCGCACCGATCACCTGATCCTGCTTGAACTTCCCCTTGAACCCCGCCTCATCGTTAAAGATGTAGTTGTCAACGCCGACCACCGTGTCAATCGCGCCGACCGCATTGATGAGCTCGGCGTTGTAGGCATTCGACACGACAACGCGCGTCAGCGGATAGGGCACCGTCACCTCGCGCCCAATGCTGTCCGTGACGGTGATCGTCTCCGCGCCCTTTGCAGACTGCTCCTCCCCATTGCCGCAGCCCGCGAGGGCGAGCAGGAGGCAGAGGAGCGCAGTGCATAGCAATAGATATGTCTTCATATGTCCCCCTGTGAAAAAAGGGAACCCGCCGCGGCGAATTCCCTCCCTTTGCTATCAAATATCCATCTGCATCGACAGAACGAAGCTGCGTGGATTGCCCTGAATCCCATAGTTATAGGTCGGGCGCGACATCCAGTAGCGCTTGTCGAGCACATTGTACGCCGTAAGGCTGAACGTCGTCGGCACCGTGCCGATCATCGTTTTATGGCTCACGCCGAGATCGACCGTCACATAGGCGGGCACTTCGATCTGCTTCGAGGCGTTTGCATAGATCGGCGCCTTGCCCGAATATACCATGCGCAGGAACGCCGAGGTCTTTTCATCCGCCGTATACTCAGCCGCGAGCATCCCGCTCCAGTCCGCGACGCCGTGGACACTCTTTCCATTGTATGCCGTGTTCGTCTTCTGCTCCGTGGAGATATGCATGAGTCCGCCCGTCAGCGTCCACTTTGGCGCGACCTGTCCGCTCACACTCAGCTCAACGCCCTTGAATGTATTCTTGCCCTCCATCACCAGCGTCGGCTTCGGATCACCTGCATAGGTCACACTCATCGTGCGATCCTGCTCAATGCGGAACAGGCTGAGCCCGGCACTGATGCCGTTCTTCCGATACTTCACGCCGATCTCGTTCTGCTTCGTCTTGGCAGGATCGAGCATAGCGCCTGTGTTTGT
>CALJPB010000203.1 GCA_937981305.1 uncultured Selenomonas sp. | reverse complement strand
TCAAACAGCTCATCGTTATTGAACCGCAGCCGCTTTACACGCATCACGCGCTCAACACGTTCTACCATCGCTGACACCTCCCATCATTATTGACACACTATTCTATCTTATATCAATAATATCGTCTGCCCGCGATGGAACTTAAACAAAAAAGGCAGTATTTATCACAATATAACGTGACATAACACTGCCCTAATTGGAATATGATGCTTTTGTCAGCCCGGCGGCCATGCGAGCGGACGTCCGCCAAGGAGATGGAAATGCAGATGCCCGACGGTCTGTCCCCCGTCCGTCCCGGTATTCGCCACGAGACGAAAACCGCCCGCATCAATCCCCAATGTTCGCGCAAGCGCAGGAACAACATCGGTCAGAATATGCGCCGCAAGCTCCCGATCCTCTGCGCCGAAGTCCAGTACACTCGAAAGATGCTTCTTTGGGATGATGAGAACGTGCTCCGGAGCCTGCGGATCGAGATCACGAAACGCAAGCACGGTGTCATCCTCATACACCTTTGTCGATGGAATCTCCCCATGAGCAATCTTGCAAAAAATACAGTTTGGCATTAGATTCACTTCCTTTCAATACTATTTACTAATTCGTGAAGAGAAGGTACATTCCTGCTTCCTCCTGCACGGACACGTTCTCTTCCACGCATATTGCACTACAGCCTCACCTCTCTGCCCGTATCCAGCAGGAATAGGTAACGCTCTTTGACCTCCTTGCCGAGGATGGTCTTTACGGCGTCGCAGTAAAGATCGATCTGGAACTGATAGCGGGCTCGCGCAGCGGCGGCGGAGATTTTACGGTCGGTCTTGTAGTCGAGCAGGATGTAGTCACCGTTTTCCTCCTCAAAGAGTACGTCGATGATGCCCTGCAAAAAAATCTGATCGTCTTCATCTGTTGCTTCTGCAAAGTAGCGATGTGCAGGAAGAAGTCGGCCAAAGGGAAGTTCGCGATAGACTGCCTTTGCCGCACGCATACGTCGTCCGAGTTTGGACGAAACGAATGTCCATATGTTCCCAATGTCGATGATGACGCGCTCCGCCTCCGTGAGAATTCCCTTTTCGACGAGTTGGTCGAGCTGACGCTCGATGGCGGAGATGTTTGCGATATCCGACAGGTCGAGCTGCTGCATGACGGTGTGCATCGCCGTGCCGCGCTCCATCGGCGTTAGATGCTCTCGTTCCGATGAGCGCAGGAAGCGCGGCACTTCCCATTCCTGCTGTGTATCTGCCGAATCCCCAACAGCTGGCAGGAATGGAGCGATTGGCTCCTCCTCGGCTGCCTGCTGACGCTTAAGCTCGGTGACGCTGGTCTTGGCGTGGATCTGCACTGTTCCGCGCAGATCATATTTCCAGTTCAGCACATCTGCAACACGTTCGGCATCCTTGCCCGCCGGGAGCGGTTCATCGGCACGGACGGCAGAAAGGACGCTGTCGTCACTTTCCTCTGACAGATCCTGCGGAACGTGTACATCCTCATGCGGGAGACGCAGATCAAAACGTGCCTTTTCATTGGTTGGCGGGCAGAGAGCAATCTCGTCCGCATCGCCGAAGAGAGCAGCTCCGTCGGGATGGCGCATCAGGGCAAGTGCAATCCAGTCGAGATAGCATTTCGCGTCAAGAATAGCCTCCTTTGGAAATACAGTGTCTTCCGTCTGTGCATATTTGAGACAGTTCGCCCGCAGTTGCTCCAATGCGTCTTTTCCCGTACGCGTAATGTTGAGCGTGCCCGTCAGGATGAGCTTTTCCTGTGCGCGTGTCATGGCGACATAGAGGATGCGCATCTCCTCCGCCATCGTCTCACGCTGAATGACGGCTTTGATCTTCCTTCGCGCCATAGTATCGTATTTCTGTCGTCCGGCCATGCTGTTCTCATAGACACGCAGACCGATGCCCTCGTGTGCATGGTAGAGCAGATCGCCCCTTGTATCCTGCGTATTGAATGCGCCTGAGATGTTCGCAAGAAAGACGATGGGAAACTCCAGCCCCTTGCTGCGGTGGATCGTCATGATGCGCACGACATCCTCGCTCTCACCGAGGGTACGCGCAACCGAGAGATCTGTGCTGCGCCGCTTCAGTGCATCGATGTAACGCAGAAAGCGAAATAGTCCGCGCTCGTTTGTCCGCTCGAAATCGGCAGCGCGGTCGATGAGCATACGCAGATTTGCCTGCCGCAGGATGCCGCCGGGGAGTCCGCCGACGTAGTCATAGTAGACCGTCTCACGATAGAGTAGGCGGAGCAGTTCGGGAACGCTCTGCACAAGGGCGCAGCGTCGCCAACGTCGGATGCGCTCCAGTGCATTTGCCGCCTTTGTTGTGAGATCGTCTGACAGTCCTTCCCCCGTTGCACCTGTCAGGATGTCATAGATACCGCCAAGCGGTGTATGTATGCGCAGTTCCGCTATGTCCTCCATCGTCATGCCAATCATGGGTGATACGAGTACGGCGGTGAGCGGTGTATCCTGACGGGCGTTGTCCAATACGGCAAGCAGGGAGAGCATCATGCGAATCTCGCTCGCCTCGAAATAGCCGGCAGTATCGTCCGCATACGCGGGAATGTTCTCTTTTCGGAGGGCATCGAGCAGAATCCCCGCACGCTCCTTTGCACCCCGCAGGAGAATGACAATATCCTTGTTTTGGACGGGAGCCCCGTTGTGCAGAACGTACCCCTCGGATTTTAGTTTCTGAACACGGCGTGCAATAAAATGCGCCTCAATTTCAAACGCTTTTCGTTCTTCTTCCTCCTCTGCGTCAGCGGAATAGTCTGCACGCAGGAGGTTGATCTCAAGCGGCCCTGCGAGTGACGTTCCCTTTGTCGGCTCTGCAAATACGCGCCCCGGATTGAGACGCGCATGAACATCATAGGCAATGTCGACCGCTTCTTTGCTCATGATCTGTGAGAAGATCTCGTTGATGGGCTCGAGCACCTCGGCGCGGCTGCGGAAGTTCTCGGACATCGTCACGAGTTCGCCCTCTGCACTGTCGCCACGGTATGCCTCGTAGGTATGCTGAAAGAGCGACGGATCGGCAAGGCGAAACCGATAGATGCTCTGCTTCACATCACCGACAATGAAGCGGTTGTTTTCGCGTGCAATCTGCCGCAGAATGCCCTCCTGCAGTCCGTTTGTATCCTGATACTCGTCCACCATGATTGCGTCGTAATGGGCACGCAGCTCATCGGCAATCTCGGTCGGCGCGGCAACGGTCGGATCCTCCTGCAGCTGCTTCGGATCGCGACAGAGAAGTTCGAGTGCCGTATGTTCAAGGTCGCTGAAATCGAGGATGCCGCGCTCGATTTTTTTTTGCTGAAACGCATTATGAAATGCTGTTGTCAGGCGAACGTACTGACGGATGGCGGCATTTGCAGCATTCTCGGTATCGCATAACTCCTGTGCTGTCGCGGGCAGACGGGCGATGCAGCCGTCCCACGGGGCATGGATCTTTTCCGTCAGCTTCTTGAGCTTTGCTCCAACCTCGGGATCATAGTCCTCGACCGCCTTGCGCGGTATATTTTTTTTCGCCTTTTTCGCCGCAGCCGCTTGCGCCAGAAATGCTTCCCATGCCCTGTCCTGTTTGCCATTCACAAATCCATTGAGCTCTGCGTGCAAATCCTCGTAGACCCCCCTGTTATGCGCAAGTACTTCAAGACATTTGGCGGCTGCCGTACGCAGGTCATTGCTGCCGCTCTTGAGAAGCTCGATTGCCGCCGCATAGTTCGCGCAGACCTGTGAAAGACTGTACTCTAACTCATCTGCCAGTGTCTGAAATCCGTCACGCGCCCAATACGGCGCATCGGTGGGCTCGTTTCCCTGTGCCGCAAGCCATGTCACGGGCGAGGGCTGACTGAGCGAAAAGGCGTGCAGTGCAAGGATTTCTCCCTGCAGTTTTTCGTCGTCCCCCTTCACGCCTCCATAGGCATCGGAAAAGGAAAGAAAGCCCTCGGGGTCACCCGCTGCCGCGTTCTCATATTCACTCTCAATCATCTGTTCAAATACGTCGTTTTTCAGCAGCCGAATCTCCTGCTCGCTTGCAATGCGGAAGGTCGGCGGGATCTCCGTCGCATCGATGTGCGACTGGATCAGACGCTGACAAAAGGAGTGGAATGTTGAGATGTCCGCCCCCGTGAGGAGGACGCGCTGCCGTTCGAGCGCAGCGACCTCTTCGAGTGCTCCGCCTTTCTCGACAATGGCATCAATCTCGGCGTTGAGTGCCGCCTCAATACGTTCACGCATCTCCGATGCAGCAGCCTTGGTAAAGGTGAGGACGAGAACGCGGTCGAGCGACAGTGTCCCCGCACGCACCTGCGAGATGATGCGCTCAACCAGTACGCGCGTCTTTCCCGACCCTGCCGCCGCTGCGACGAGGATGTTCTGTCCACGCGTCTCAATCGCCTTTTTTTGATCGGCGGTAAACTGCATCCGTTCAGCCATCGGACTTCACCTCCCCGCACACCATCTGTGCAATCTCCTCCATCGCTGCCTGTGCATTGTCTGCAATCTCACGATAACGATCCCCCTGCCCAAGCTCCGGATCGAACGAGCAGATGGAGCGATAGGTACAGAAGGTACAGGCATTGCGATCCCGAAAACGATAGGGCGCAACCTGTATATTGCCCCGCAGGATCTCCTCGGCAGTCGTGCGGATCAGCTGTGGCAGATAGGCAAGCAGCTGTTCAAACTCCTCACGTGAACGAATGTGCCTTGCCGATGCCTTGGAAATGCTCTTATCCTTGTTGAAGGTGATGCAGAGATGCTCCCCCATCGCGTCAATGCTCTGTGTGATCTCCGGATCATCGATCAGCATCCCCGTGAGTACCATGTCCTTTGCAACCATCTTGTGAAGGTCGCTGTCATCCAGACGCACATCGCTCTTGATGATGGGATTCACGACAGGAGCATAGAGCATCCCCGCCGGAAAACTGTCTGTATCATGGAGGAGACTGCGTATGACAAAGAGATAGAGCAGCAGCTGCATCTTCAGCCCGTGTCGAATCTCGGGCAGGAGCAGGGATGTTCCTCCCGTCTTGTAGTCGAGGACGAGATAGTAGTCACGTGCCTTCGTCACATCAAAGCGATCAATCTGCCCGCGCAGGGAGAGTGTTGCCCCGCCCGCAAGCTGAAACTCCTCCAAGCGGACATCATCCATGCCGCGTCCAAAACTGATCTCAAATCCAAGCGGATGAAATGACGATGCCTTTGCCCACGATGTCAGGTGACGGATGACCTGCTGCGCTGTGCGCCGAATGCGTTCGATCCGATGGCGGTAGCTGGCGCGGCTCATCAGGACGGAGCTGCGGATGCGCGGAATGACCTCGTGCATCAGCTCATCGATCTTTGCCGCGCTGTCCGGCTCTGCCGCGCACCAGTCGTTCGCGTGTTCCGTACGCACCCATTCACCGTATCCATGCAGGATCTCATGCAGGAGCGTGCCAAAGTCATTGCTTTGAAACTCATAGACATCGCGCTCCTTGAGACCGAGACCGTACATTGCAAAGTGGCGGAACGGACATTGACGAAAGGTCTCAAGACGTGTCGTGCTGCCGCTGATCCGCCCGTCACGCGCAAACAGCTGCTTTGCCGTCGCCAAAGACAGCTGCTCCTCCTCACGCGGCGATGAAATCAGACCGCGCACCATTAGACGAAGCAGCGGATGCATCACGGCATTGCTGCGCATCCAGTTGTAGACATCGCCCCAGAGGGGGAGCATTTTCCCGCGCTCCTTCTGTCCGAGCAGAGCCCCTGCCAGCGATGAGAGTACGGGATGGGACGCGGAGAGCACAAGATCATCCGTACGCTCCACCATGGCGAGCGGAATGGAGAGCACCGTCGGACAAATCATGCGCAGACGAGCGATTAGGGGCGACGGTGCAAGTGCCGCTCCATCGGCAGAGGAGAGCGCATAGGAAATCCACAGATACTCCCGTGCCTCGGTAAAACCACGATAGAGCTGATAGCGTTCCAAAAAGCTCTGCTCATGGCCGCCGCCGAAGATCGTATGATTCGTATGTGCGAGCGACTCGCGGATAGAAAGGCGATCTGCATCCGACAGAACTCCCTGCTGTGCCCCCACATGCGGCATCGTACCTGCATTTGCACCAACGATATAGGCGGCACGAATGCCCGCGAGACTGTTCTCATCGAAGGCGGCAATCGTGACATGATCCAACCCCGGCGGGATCAGAGCAATTTCGAGTGCATCCAGACCGTCCTCCAGCAGCTCCTCAAAGTCACGGGCAGAGAGGTTCTCGTCGCCGCTGACCTCGACCAACTGCTCCAGAAGTGTCATACAGGAAGCCCAGATCTGTCGGTGTGCCGCCGCATCCGCAAGACGCCCTTCGGCATCTGCTTCCGCTCTCCACCTCTCCAGCGTCTGTGGCACTTCCAGTGTAGAGAGGAATTTGTAGAGTGCATGGGCACGCTCTTGCGCTAAGCATCCCTCCCGACGAAGATTCTGTGTCAGCAGTGAGAGCGGTGCTGCAATGCGCCGACGAATATCATCGAGGGCAATCTCCTCGGTAATGCGCATGGCATTTTGATCTGTCTCCCGCGCATCCTCAGGGATCGCACGGCGGACAAAATCCCAGTCCGCTGTCGCCGTCCACTGATTTTCGCTGCGGATGCCGAACGCCAGACAGTAGTTTTCCAGTCGATCGACCGCTTCCTGCCAATCGCCGCAGGAAAAACCGCCCTCCGCTGCCGGCTCTGCCACAACAGGAAAAAATCCCGTGCGTAGCGCACGGAATACGGTATCGTATCCCCAGCCGCGCCATGCCGTCTGTGCGGCGGCGCGCAGAAGCTCTGCGAGAGGATGATGGGTGCTCGGACGCTTTGCGTCCAGATGGCATGGGATGCCGCAGTCGGCAAATGCCGGCAGCAGGAGATCCGCATAGGTATCCATATCGCGTACGAGAACGGCAATCTCACGATAGCGATATCCCTCCTCACGTGCCAGGCGCAGTATATCTGACGCGACCGCCTCCGCCTCGAGGCGCGGGTTTGCGGCTTCGACGAGCTTGAGTACATTGTCGACGATGGGAGCAAGACGTGCGTGTCCGAACAGATGCCCTTCAATCGCTGCAAGCGAGGGTTTTTGTGCACGCTGCTGTTCCTCCATAAGACGTATTTCAGGCGCAGCCGTCGGGTCGATCTCCGCAAGGAGCTGCGTAAGTGCCTGCATAGTCTGATACGAGCGTGCGAACAGCCCCGTATCCCTTGTGTTCTCTGGGAGATTGACCTGCACGCGGCCCCCCTCGCGCTGTCCATCCATTGTCAGACTGATGTGAATCGTATCCGCAGTGTGGAAGAGTTCTAGGAAAACCGCCATTTCCTGCGGATTGAAAAAATCGAACCCGTCCACCCAGATCTCAGCCCCGCGCAAAAACGGTGCGTCCTTCAACTGTGCGGCAAGGCGCTCCATGCGATCGGTCTGATCGGTCAGCCGTCCCTCCATGCGTGCGGAGAGATCATCCATGATGAGAGCGAGCTCCCTGAGCTTTTGAGAAAGCCGTCCCTGCGTATGCGCATCATCATCGGCGGCAGCACGGAGGACATCGGTGCTCAGGCGGTAACGCTTGAGTTCGGCGATGGTATGCCCCAATGTCTCGGTAAATCCGCGCTTGCCGACGGAGCGTGCAAAGACCGATAGTTCCTTTTCGTGCTTGAGCAGGATGTCTTTTAGGAGGATGCGTCTGCCGATGTCGCTGATGCGCGGCAGGTGCGCACCGCCGGTCTCAAGGAGTACCTGCCGTGCGAGACGGCGGAAGCCGAATACATAGGCCTGTAAAAATCCTGCGCTGTGCGTCAACGTCTTCGCTAGCGCACGCTCGGCGGCATAGGTCATATGCTCCGGCACGAGGAGGATGCGCTGTCTGCCGAGCGGCTCACGCTCCAGTGCCTGTCTCATCGCGGAAAGGCAGGTGTATGTCTTGCCCGTTCCTGCGCGTCCGATGATGAATTCGAGTTTTGCCGTCATAATGCCTCCAAGCCGCCCTGTGTGAAGCGCGCCCTGCTGCCGTTTGCCGTACGCAATACCTCCAGATGGACGGGGATGCGTGCACGCAGTTCCTCCACATGGGAGATGATGCCGACAAGACGTCCGCCCTCCTGCTGTACTTCAAGCAGCGCACGGATCGCAATGTCGAGGGTCTCGCTGTCGAGCGAACCAAAGCCCTCGTCGATGAAGATCATGTCAAGGTGCATCCCGCCCGCATAGTGCTGCACCACATCGGACAGTCCGAGTGCCAGTGCAAGGGATGCGAGGAAGGTCTCGCCGCCGGACAGTGTGCGCGAGACACGCGGCAGACCCGTGTACTCATCGAATACGTCAATTTCGAGCCCCCACCATTTGTTCTTGTGTCCGCCCTCCCCGTGGATGAGGCGATAGCGTCCACGGCTCATCACGATGAGACGCGCATTCGCCGCCTCGATGACATCGCTCAGGATTGAGCGCAGTACGTAGGTCTGAAAATGCACCTGATAGGGGGCTTTTGCCGCCGCAACAGAGGCGAGTTTGCCGATGATGCGATACCGCTGTGCACGCGCTGCACCAGATTGTTCGAGTGCGTCGATGCTCTGCATCATACGGTTTAGCGTATGCCAACGCTCCGTTCGCTTGCCCTGCTCCTGCGCCGCATCCTGCACCGCCTGGTCGGCTGCTGCCTCTGCGGCCTTCAGTGCTTCCACATCGGGCGCGACGCACCCGTCAGCGGCATCTTTTGCCTTTTGAAATACCTCCTCTGCGGCTTTGCGCTTGCTGTCATACAGTGTCAGTCGTTCACGCACTGCGTCCAGATGCTTGCTGTCCGCCCATTTCCCTTCGACCGCCTCATGGTATTCCTCCTCCGAGGAGAACCCGGCAGATGTACGTGCATCTGCATATGCCGTCTGTGCCGTCTGCGCGTTTTGCGATGCTTCTTCTGCATTGCGCTGAGCGGTATTCTTTCCATTTTCCCTGCGTGCATATTCTGCGGATGTTTCGTTTGCTCTTTGAAGCGCGTCCGCATATGCTTTTTTCTCCCGCTCCACTTCCTCTTTCAAACGAGAAATGTGTACATTAAGGAGCGCGCGGTCACGGTATTCCTCGGGGAGCTGTGCCTCCAACGCAGCCTGCTCTCCCTCGCGCACGCGTAGGAGGTCACGTTTTTCCTGTGCCTCCCCTTCCTGCCTTTCTTGATCCGTCAGCAATTTTTCAAGGCGTGTCTTCTGCGCGGCACACTGCGCCGCACGTTCCTGATGCTCCTGTGCGGCGTTGTTCAATTCTGCATCGCGTCGCGCAACGCGCTGTGAAAGCTCTTCCAATGTATCGGAGGGAAGATACTCGCGCAGCAGCTCCTGTTCACGGGTACAGCTCTGCAATGCGTTCGCATGAGCCGCTTTGACATCTTCCAGTTTGCGGGCGGATTCCTGCACGGACTTCTCTGCAATATCGACGGATTTTGTGCACTCTTCCAAGACTTGCTCGGATGGGATATCCTCCGTGTGGATGGCGGGGGTCGGGTGTGAAAGCGCACCGCAGACGGGACAGGGCGTACCATCCGCAAGCATCTCGGCGAGACGTGCGGCACTGCCGAGGTTATAGAGCGTCTGCATCTGCCGCAGCTTCGTCTTTGCGTCGGTCAATGTCTCGGCGGCAGTCTGCCATGTCTGCTGTGCCGATTCTTTCCTCTTGCCCAGTTCTGCTATTTGCACATTCCATTCTGCAATACGTGCAGCGGTATTCTGACAGCGTTTCAGGAGATCTTGCTCGTGCTGAAAGGCTTCGCGTGTCGCCAAAATTTTTTCAAGCGCAGCGATGCGCTCCGCATTCTCGGCTTGCTCCGTACGTAGATTATCGATTGTGTGCGCGTTGCTTTTTGCCGTCTCTTCGGCGTGTGCATTGGAGGCGCGAAGCTCCTCTACGATTTTTCGACAGTCTTGGAGCTGTGCTGCACGCTCTGCGTATTCCGTAAGCTGCTGCATCCGCTGTACCTTCTTCGCGCGTTCCGGTTCCTGTTCCTCTGCCGCCTGCCGTGCTTCCTGCGCTGTTTGATATGCTGTTTTTGCAGAGATAAAACGGGCATCTGCCGCATTGAGCTCATCCATCCGACGCTTTTTTAGCTCCTCTGCCTGTATCGCTTCGCGTTCCGTATAGAGGATAGGATGTGCTCGCTGTGCACGCTCCAAACGTACGCGAAAATCCCGCACATCCTCTTCCTGCGCCTGCTTTTCTGCGAGGTGTTTCTGTGCAGCTGCAAGCTCCTGTAATTTTTGTTCTGCCGCCGCACCAAGCTCACGCGCACGACGTGCTTCCTTTTGCCGTGCCTCAAAGCTCTTGAGTTCTTCGGCATGGCGGTCGATCGCTTCTTTCAGTTCGGAAATACGCGCACGCAGTTCATCGATCGTATTCAGATTTTCTGTATGCAGCATCTGGTCGATCTGAGCGCGTTCTTCTTTTGCTGCATTTTCCAGACGTATGGATTCCTGCAGCAGAGCGTCCTCAAGACGCTGATACCGCTCCGTGCGAAAAATGCGCTGCATGATGGCACTGCGATCCTTGACCTCGGCAAGCAGAAACCGCTGAAACTGTCCCTGCGGCAGCAGAACGACCTGACGAAATTGATCCGCGTCAAAGCCGATGAGCTGACCGATGCGCTTCGACACCTCGGTCACATTTGAATCGAGCAGAGCCTCCTCCCCATCTTCTCCCTCATCGGGAAGGCGATAGAGCTGACCCGTTGCCGCACGACGTGTCATCTTGCCGCGCGACATACGCTCGTATGCAGGGGAGCGCAGCACACGAAAGCGACGGCGACCGAGCGCAAAGACATACTCTACTTCCGTGACCCGCTCCGGGGGGGCGGTGGAGGAACGCAGTGTTGTGCCCTCGCGAATGTTGCCGCTGGATTCACCATACAGTGCAAATACAATCGCATCCAATATGGTTGTTTTTCCCGTCCCCGTTGCGCCATGAATGAGAACAAACGGCGCGTTTGCCAGTGCCGTCTCGAAGTCCAGTATCTGCTCCTCGACATAGGAGCCGAATGCCTGTAAGCGAAGTTTCAGAGGTCTCATTCTGCACGCTCCCCCTGCTCCATCGAATCAATGATACGAATGAGTTCGTCCTGTTCTGTCTCTGTCATCTGCACGGCTGTTACTTCCGCAAAGAAATCGGAAAAGAGATGCAGGTCGGATTTCCCGCGTTCATAGCTGCGCTCGGTGGAGGAAAGTCGGTTGACGTTGATGTTCGGGCGTGTGATGGTAAAGAGATTCGGATAGATTCGCCGCAGTTTCTCATGTGCGGCGAGCACGGCATCCGTATCGAGCAGCTCGACACAGATATAGTCATCATGCGGAAGCGGATCGAACGTATCCGCCATGATCTCATCCATCATGCCGCGTACAATGCGTACATCATGGCGCGGTGTCAGCGGGTAGAACGTGTGAGATGCTGCACCTGCGGCATTGAGTTCGACGAGCTCGATGCCCTTTTTCTGGTACGCTTCATCAAAGGAGTATTTCAGCAATGAGCCGGAGTAACGTACGTTCTTCGCACCTGCCTGCTGGGGTGC
>CALJPB010000202.1 GCA_937981305.1 uncultured Selenomonas sp. | reverse complement strand
ATAACGTTCAATCGCACGGACAAGCGCCTGTGCCAGCTTCTCCTGATAAACGCCGTTCGCCAACAGTTCCTCCTCGTGCGGATTTGAGAGAAAGCCGAGCTCCACGAGGGAGGCGGGGATTTCGGTGTGCCGCAGGAGATAGAATTTCGCGTATTTGACCCCACGATTGTAGAGACTGCCCGCCGCCGCAAGTTCCTCGTTGAGGAGCGTCGCAAAATGTTCATCCGCATCTGTCTTGGGATAGTAGTACGTCTCCATGCCGTGCGCATCGGGATTTGTAAACGAGTTGCAATGCACCGATAGAAAAAGCTCCGCCTCGGGATGCGCGAGACTCACGTCGACGCGTGCCTGCAATTCTCCCGAGGACGTATTGCCTGCATAAGAAACGTCGGTATCCTCCGTCCGCGTCATGATGACGTGTGCGCCCGCCGCACGCAGCAACTCCTCCGTGCGTTTCGACACCGCAAGGGCAACTGCCTTCTCAGGCACACCGGTATATCCGATCGCCCCCGAATCGCTGCCCCCATGTCCCGGGTCAATGACTACCGTATGCCCGCGTGCGGGACTTGGCTTCGAGCGTGGTGCGATCATGTCAATGACGAGATACTCCTTCACCTTGCCGTGTACCTCGGCAGGCATCGTATAGACACGATAGGCATCCTCGTATGTCAGATCTGATGCTGCTGCAATGCGGAGTACTCCACCGCGTTCCCCCTCCGGCATCACGGAGATGGATGTCGCAATCTCTCCGCGCGGCGTATATGTCTGCGGGAACTTTTTATCAAGTTTCACATTTTCAAGTGCGAGGCTCAGCACATTCCCCTCTTGTGTCTGCGCAGCGAGTGCATCGGATACCCCTGCACGGTTCACACCGATCTGAATGCGGACGGCGGCACGGCCGTCAATCTCCACCGCATGACTTTCCATGCTCAGGAGCCGGAACGTCTTGCCCTTTGCCTCGCCCCTACCGCTCATAAAAAGCGTGCAAAAACAGACAAAAAGCGCTGCCACAGCGAGCAGCGTCCTTGTCCACCGATGTTGGTTTGACCGCATCAATACCAATAACACCTCCGCTTCCTTACTTCAACAATTCCAGAGCCTCCGCCTCGGCAGCCTCCGTGGCTGCTGCGTCGCGCTCCATGGAGATCGTCAGATAGTCCCCCTCGGAAACATCCGCAGGAAGAAAATTTTTCGGGAAGTTCACCTTTTCCATCGCATCGCCGAGCAGAAGCACAGCATATTTTCCTTCAAAGCGGTCAAGATATGCAGAGATCATTGTTTCTCCCCCCGTTCGGGTACAATCTTGTAGGTCTTTCCGTCACTCGTCACCGTGATCGTCCCGTTCTCTGCTGTCACATAGATCGGGATGTTCAGTGCGTGGTACTTCTTCATTGTCTCCTTGTGCGGATGCCCGTAGTCATTGTTCACCCCGCAGGAGATGAGTGCGGCCTCGGGCTGAACCGCACGCAGGAAGTCCGCCGAGGAGGAGGTCTTGCTGCCGTGGTGTCCGGATTTCAGAATCGTGCTCTTCACATTGGCACTATCCACCGCAAGGATGGCCTCTTCCTCCTTCTTCTCCGCATCGCCCGTGAGCATCATGGAGAAATCGCCAAAGACCAGCCGCCCGACTACGGACTCGTTGTTCGGGTCATGCTTGTACCCCTTGACATTTCCCTCCTTGACCAGCTGCGCCGAGGGACCAAGCACCTCGAACACGGCTCCGCCGCCGAGATCGACACGGTCGCCCGCGACGAGTCCCTTGCGCTCGATCTTCTTCTCCTTGAGCTTTTTCACATAGCCGAGGTAAAGCTTCGAAGTCGAGGGCATCCCATTGTCATAGACCATACCGACCGTATACTCGTCGAGCAGGACATCCATGCCGCCGATGTGATCGGCGTGCGGGTGCGTGAGGATGATTGTGTCAATTTTCTTGACATCCGCCTTTTTCAGCTCCGTACGCAGCTTGTCGCGCTCGTCCACATCACTCGTATCGACGAGCACCGTCTTCTCCCCCGTCTGGATGAGAATGGAGTCGCCCTGCCCGATGTTCAGCACCTTGACGGTGATCTCTCCCTGCGTTGCCTGTTTGGAGGCATCGGAGGCGGGTGCAGCCGTGCAGCCCGCGAAAAACTGTGCTGCGATAAGCACTGCGCCCGCAAGGACGGATGCAAGCCATCGTTTCATTTGCAAGCCCCTCCCCGCGCGTTACGAACGAAGTGCCAGATTGATGAGGAACGCGATCGAGACCAGATACATGATCCAGCTGACCTTCTTATACTGCCCCGCGAAGAGCTTCATCACCGTGTAGCTGATAAAGCCGAATGCAAAACCGTTCGCAATGCTCGACGTGAGCGGCATCATGATGATTGTGAGGAATGCGGGAAGTGCGTTCGTGAAGTCCGAGAAGTCAATCTTGCCGACCTCGGACATGAGCAGTGCGCCGACGAGGATGAGCGCGGGAGCCGTTGCAAATGCGGGCACAAGCCCGATCAGCGGCGTAAAGAGGAGAGCTGCAAGGAAAAGTACCCCAGCCGCGAGCGCCGTAAGCCCCGTGCGGCCGCCGGCGGCAATGCCTGCCGCACTCTCGATGTAGGACGTAACCGTGGACGTACCAAACACGGCGGACACCATCGTACCGACCGCATCCGTCGTCAGAGCCTTGTCGATGTTTTCGATATGCCCATCAGGTTTCACCATCTTCGCCTTCGTCGTAAGGCCGATCAGCGTCCCCATATTATCGAAGAGCTCCACCACTGTGAACGTGAAGATGATCGAGACAAGACCGTAGTTCCATGCCCCTGCAAGGTCGAGCTGACCAAACGTCCCGCCCATGTGCGGCAGCGACGTGCTGACGATATCGCCAAGCCCCTGTGGCGCGGGGGTCATGCCGAGCACCATCGCAAGCACTGTCGTGACAAAGATGCCAATGAGAATCGAGCCGTGTACATTGCGTGCCATGAGTGCTGCCGTAAAGAGCAGACCGAACAGCGAGAGCAGCGTCGTCGGTGCGGTCACATGACCGAGCGAAACATACGTCGCGGAGTTCTCGACAATCAGCCCCGTGCCCTTGAGTCCGATGAATGCAATAAAAAGGCCAATACCGACGCTGATTGCGAGCTTCAGATCGCGCGGCACGGCGTTGATGATCGCCTGTCGAATCCCGCCGACCGTCAGAATGAGGAAGAGCACACCCGAGAAGAAAACCGCACCGAGCGCGACCGTCCAGTGCAGTCCGAGCACACCGCAGACATAGTAGGCAAAGAATGCGTTGAGCCCCATGCCGGGCGCGAGTGCGACGGGATAGTTCGCAAAGACCCCCATCGCCATCGAGGCAAGCGCGGCGATCCAGATCGTCGAGGCAATCGCCGCATCCTTCGGAATCCCCGCATCGGCAAGAATGTTCGGGTTGACGAAGAGAATGTACGCCATTGCGATAAAGGTCGTCAGACCCGCAATGAGTTCCGTGCGGACGGACGAGCCCTTCTCCCGTATCTTGAAATACCGCTCGATAAAGGACGGCGGCGTGCCCTGCATCTCCATGTAAACATCTCCTTAAAAACAAAAAAAGCCCGATAAGGCTTAGAACAAAAATGGCGGAGTGGGAGAGATTCGAACTCTCGCAGCGGTTACCCACTCTAACGATTTAGCAAACCGTCCTCTTCAGCCTCTTGAGTACCACTCCATATTCTTTTTTCGTCATCTGCGACATGAGTTATATTAACAGAACGTATGGAGATTGTCAAGGAAAAATTGACAAGCGAGCGGCTTGCCGCAGATGAATGCAGTTGATTACTTACTTCGCCTACCTAGATCGTCTCCTGACAGCCGTGTCCTCAAAGCAAAAATACTCCGGGTGATGGCGGGACTGCGTGTACTCGAACTGTATGCCCTCGGCATTGTACGTTCTCCCACTGACCACGGCCAGACAGTTGTAGTCCCCCATTTCCAGCCAGTGCATATCCAAATCGGCAGCATACTCCACCGTCATGCGGCGGCGGCTGGTGACGATGACCATACCCAGATCGTTTTCTATGTAGTCATAGATGGAGCGGGAAGCAATTTCCGGGGTGAGATGGGGCACTGCCTCACGCAGAAACAGATTGATATCCAGAATCAAGGCTTTTCCATCCAGATAGCGGATGCGGCGTACATGATAGATGTCGCTGCCCAAGGGAAGTCCTGTTTTTTTTGAAGTTTTTTCATCTACAACGTCCTCGGCAAAATGAATGACGCGGGTAACCGCCTGAAAGTGATTGCGGGCAGCGGCTTCACGGAAGGATTCAATGCCGCCGATCATAAACTCGTTTTGCTCCGTCGGCTGATATATCACCCGCATCCTCCGCCCCTGCCCGGCCTGGATATAGCCCTGCTCGATGAGACGAGCCAGAGCGCGGCGCAGCGTGGCACGGGAGCAGCCATACGCCTCCGTCAGTTCGTTCTCAGAGGGAAACACCGCTTCGGCGGGATAGATGTTTTCCTCTATTTTTTTTTTCAAGTCCTTGTAGATAATCTCAAACTTTGCCGCCGGCATTCCACTCATCCTTTCTTGTCTATACAGCTTAGTATAAATAATACAAGCGAAAACGTAAAGCATGAATCAGCAATTTCTATGATGAAAAATTTTATTCAAAACATTTCTTCCTATCTTTACTTGTATAGACAAGTGTGTTATTTTATTTTTATCAGTCTTGTATAGACAAGTTTGCAAGACAACAGGAGGAGAACACATCATGGGGAAGTACACGGAGGATTCCAGAGAGCTTCTGGAACTGGTGGGCGGCAAGGACAACATTGCCGCCGTCTCTCACTGCATGACGCGGATGCGCTTTGTTCTTGGCGACCCTAAGAAGGCCGATGTCAAGCGCATCGAGGCCATGAAAGCAGTAAAGGGCAGCTTTACACAGGCAGGGCAGTTTCAGGTCATCATTGGGAACACGGTCGCGGAGTTCTACAAGGACTTCATGGACGTGGCCGGAATCGAGGGCGTGTCCAAGGATGCCGTGAAACAAGCGGCGCAGCGGAACCAGAATATCTTGCAGCGGGCAGCGGCCATCGCCGCAGAGATTTTCGCACCGCTCATTCCCGCGATCATCACCGGGGGACTTATCCTCGGTTTCCGCAACTGCATCGATCAGCTTTACCTATTCGAGAACGGAACCAAGACCTTGGTGGAGCTGAGCCAATTCTGGGCGGGCGTGGATCATTTTCTCTAGCTCATCGGCGAGGCGGTATTCCATGTGGGCATACCCGTCGGTATCTGCTGGTCGGTAGTGCGAAAGATGGGCGGCACCCCCATCCTTGGCATCATTCTCGGTCTGACCCTTGTATCAGGGCAGCTGTTGAATGCTTACGCCGTAGCGACAACGCCCATAGACAAGATTCCTCACTGGGATTTCGGGTACTTCACGGTGGACATGATTGGCTATCAGGCGCAGGTGCTCCCGGCGATCTTGGCGGCCTTGACCTTGGTTTATTTGGAACGCTTCTTCAAGTGACTCGTGCCCTCGGTGGTGCAGATGATTGTGGTTCCCTTCTGCAGTCTGGTGCTGGCAGTATGCGCGACGCATTTCGTCCTGGGGCCGATTGGTTGGGCAGTTGGTTCGGTGATTTCCAGCGTCGTGTTCAGCGGCATCACCGGCTCCTTCCGTGAGGTGTTCGGCGCCATCTTCGGCTTCATCTATGCGCCGCTCGTTATCACCGGTCTGCATCACATGACCAACGCCATTGACTTGCAGCTGATTGCCGACTATCACGGCACCATGCTTTGGCCGATGATCGCCCTATCCAACATCGCCCAAGGCAGTGCCGTACTGGGCATGATGTACCTGCAGCGAGGCAATGCATCCGCGCAGGAAGTCAATGTCCCCGCGTGGGTTTCCTGCTATCTGGGCGTGACGGAACCGGCGATTTTCGGTGTCAACCTCAAGTACTTCTTCCCCTTTATCTGCGGCATGACCGGCTCGGCCTGCGCCGCTGTCCTCTGCGTCTCCACGAGCACCACGGCCAACGCCATCGGCGTGGGCGGCATCCCCGGCATCCTCTCCATGCAGCCCCAGACCATGCCCACATTTGCAATGGCTATGATGGTCGCCATCGCAGTCCCCTTTGTCCTGACGGTTATTGTGGGCAAAAAGAAGGGCATCGACAAGCAGGCACAGTCCGAAGCAGCAGAAGCTGCCGCTGCAGAGGAGAATGTGACAGGAAACGCAATGGAAAGGGAGCATGACTTCACGGCGTTCCTGGACGGGGAGGTAATTTCTCTCAAAGAAGTGGGCGACGGCGTTTTCTCAGAAGGCATTGTCGGCGAGGGGCTGGCGATCCGCACCAACAAAAACGGCGTGGAGACCTTTTCCTTCCACACGGGTATGGCCGGCAAAACCGGCGAAACGGTGATCGCATCATATTGAGCAGACAAAAAGCAGGAGCATCGTCAAACACATGACGATGCCCCCTGCCTCTGATGTATGGGGAGGAAAACACGATGGCAGACTTCAAGAACAAAGTGGTTTATCAGATTTATCCGAAGTCCTTCAAGGACTCCAACGGGGACGGTATGGGGGATCTGCGGGGCGTTGCCGAAAAGCTGGATTATTTAGCGGATATGGGCGTGGACTACCTTTGGCTTACCCCCTTTTTCGTCTCGCCGCAAAAGGACAACGGTTATGATGTAGCGGATTACCTGGACATCGACCCTCACTTCGGCACCATGGCGGATTTTGATGCACTGGTGCAGGCCGCCGATGCCAAGGGGCTTAAAATCATGCTGGACATGGTGCTGTGCCACACGTCCGACCAGCACGCGTGGTTTCAGCGGGCGCTGTCCGGCGATGAAAAATACCAACGCTACTATATCCTGCGTGACGGCCGCAATAAAAAAAGCGCGGACGACCCGGGTGAGCCGCCGACCAACTGGCAGTGCGCTTTCGGCGGCAGCGCGTGGCAGTGGGAGCCGCGCCTACGCAAATGGTATCTGCATTTGCACGATGTAAGTCAGCCGGATTTGGATTGGACGAATCCCCGCGTGCGGGAAGAACTCGCCAATGTGGTGCGGTTTTGGAAGGCGCGGGGCGTGGCCGGATTCCGCTTTGATGTCATCAACCTCATCGCCAAACCGGAGGTTTTTGCAGATGATACCAAGGGACTGGGACGGCGGCTTTTTGCCGACGGGCCGCATATCCACGAATATCTGCGCGAACTTGTGCAAAACGCCGGCATTGACGATATGATGACCGTTGGTGAGATGGCATCCACGGACCTCGAAAACTGTGTAAAATACACCTGCCCTGCCAATCATGAGCTGTCGA
>CALJPB010000201.1 GCA_937981305.1 uncultured Selenomonas sp. | reverse complement strand
CAACGCGGTCGCGGCACTCGAGGACATGACGCTCTGGCACGAGCGCGACATCTCGCACTCCTCCGTCGAGCGCGTCATCCTGCCCGATGCGACCATCAACGTGGACTACTGTCTGCACAAGCTGACGAACATCGTGGACAAGCTGCTCGTCTACCCCGATGCCATGCTGCACAACATGAACCGCACGGGCGGGCTGATCTACAGTCAGCGCATCCTCACGGCACTCGTCAACAAGGGAGTGCTGCGCCAGACCGCCTACGTCTGGGTACAGCGCAACGCCATGAAGCGCTGGCTCGACAACGAGGATTTCCGTACGAACATCGAAAAGGACGCGGACATCGTCGCCCATCTCACGCAGGATGAAATCGAAGCATGTTTCGACCACACCTATTTCCTGCGTCATGTGGACTCCATCTTTGCACGCTTCGGACTCTGAGAAAAAATAAAGGGGACTATATCTATGTCAACCATCGTTATCACGGGAACGCAGTGGGGCGACGAGGGCAAGGGAAAGATCGTCGACTACCTCGCAAGCCGGGCGGACACCGTCGTCCGCTTCCAGGGCGGCTGCAACGCGGGGCATACCGTCGTCGCTGCCGGTGAGGAGTACAAACTGCGCCTTCTCCCCTCGGGCATCCTCTACAAGGGCACGCACAACATCATCGCGAACGGCGTCGCCTTTGACCCCGAGGTGTGCTTACAGGAAATGGACGCTATGGAGGCACGCGGCATCGACACCGGTAGCATCCGTATCTCCGACCGTGCCCACGTCGTCATGCCCTATCACCGCCTGATGGACGGCATCGGCGACGCGCAGCGCGGCGCGGACAAGATCGGCACGACGGGGCGCGGCATCGGTCCCTGCTACATGGATCGCGACGACCGCATCGGCATCCGCGTCTGCGACCTCATGGAAAAGGACGAGTTTGCGAAAAAGCTCAAGAAAAACCTCGACAATAAGAACGGCGAGCTTGCCGCCGTCTACGCTCACGAGCCGCTCGACTATGACGAAGTGCTCGCCGAATACGAGGGCTACGCCGCGCGTCTGCGCCCCCTCGTCACCGACACCATCCCCCTCATCAACGAGGAGATCGACGCGGGACGCAAGGTGCTCTTTGAGGGCGCACAGGCGACCATGCTCGACATCGACTATGGAACGTACCCGTACGTCACCGCATCGCACCCCATCTCGGGCGGCGTCACCATCGGCGCAGGCGTTGCGCCAAAGAAGATCAACAAGGTCGTCGGCGTTGTTAAAGCATACTGCACACGCGTCGGCGAGGGTCCCTTCCCCACCGAGCAGCTCAACGAGATTGGT
>CALJPB010000200.1 GCA_937981305.1 uncultured Selenomonas sp. | reverse complement strand
TATCTCCCACCGTGAAACGAAAAAACCGGACTCCCTACAGGAAGTCCGGTCGTCGTACAAAATCAGTTCACACCGTTCACAGAATCCTTCAGAGCCTTGCCAGCCTTGAACACAGGCGACTTCGATGCCGGAATGTCGATCTCCTCGCCCGACTGCGGGTTACGACCCTTGCGCGCCTTACGCCCCTTCACCTCAAATGTGCCGAAACCGATCAGCTGAATCTTGTCGCCCTCGGCAAGTGCGCTCTTGATCGTCTCAAAAACTGCGTTGACCGCCTTTTCTGCGTCCTTCTTCGTCAGACTTGCCTGCTCTGCTACGTTTGCGACCAATTCCTGCTTGTTCAAAGTAGCATCCTCCTTTAGATCATTTCTATTTTCTTAGCGACCACAGGGTCGCACTGTCATGAGAGAATTTAACAGAATTACCTAGAAAAATCAAGGGGAAAATCGAAAAAAAGCGTTTTTTCCCTAAAAACACAGGTTGTTTTATCTTTTTTCCCAATAAGAAGGGGTATACGGAATGAAAAGAGAGGTCAGATGGTCAATGTCATCCTGCCAATCCAATTCGAAGAGAGGAACACGGCGCACACTCTGATCGGGAAGTGCGAGATGGTGCAGATAGATGACCTCCTGCGTATCGGAGAACTGCTCCATCAGAAGAATCTTGAGATTCGAGGCAAGCTCACGCGAATAGAGCTGTGTGATGACGAGATCCTGCGCCGGCGGTGCTGCGACTGCCTCCTCATCCATGGCATCTACAATCGAAAGTCCATGTACGGGATCAATCCCCAGCGTCGCAAAAATGGTCTCCAAGAAGCTCATCGCGGGCAGGATCTCAAGCGGTAACCCCTCCTCTATCGCGCGTTCGCGCAGCAGCTGCACCGTACGCTCGGCAACAAAGGGACTGCCCGGAACGAGATAGAGCACATCACACTCCTGTATGCGTGTCAGGAGGTCGTCAACGATGCGCTCATAGAGCAGGTCAAAATCATCCGCTTCCTCGTAGAACGCATCGTATGTCTCATACGAGATCCCCGCCGCATCCAGACCCTCCACCGTCGGATGGATGCGCGTACGCAGGATAACGTGCTCCGCCGCCTCGATCCGCGCCCATGTCTCTCGCGTGATCAGCCCCGCATCCCCGGGTCCAAGTCCCGCCACAGTCAGTTTATAGTCAGCCATTCGTCACTCTCCACTCACCATCTTTACAATTCCAAGTGCCGTGTCCAAGATCTCCCCGCGCTCCTTCGGCAGAAGTCGGATGCGGTAGCCATCCCCCTCGGACAGAGGTCCAACGCGCCGGCCATAGGCGCGATCCAGGCGCATGAGCGCCGGCAGCGGCAGCTTCCCGCCCTCGGGGAGCGCGAGTTCCAACGCATCCCCCTTTGCCGCAACACTGCGTGCGCCAAAGGTGCGTGCATAGTTCTTGATGCGTGCAATATCGAGGAGTGCGAGCACGGGCTTCGTCGGTTCGCCAAAGCGATCAATCAGTTCGTCCAGAAGTACATCCAGATCCTCATTCGTCCGCACGGCAGCAATCTTTTGATAGATCTCGATCTTGTGCATCGCATCGTCGATGTAGCCGCCATCGATATATGCCTCCACAGGCAGATCAATAACCGTCTCGACGGGCGGCGGCGCAGGTGCCTCACCCTTCTTACGTGCAACGGCTTCCTCCAGCAGCTTTACATACATCTCAAAGCCGACCCCTGCGATGTGTCCATGCTGCTGTGCGCCGAGGAGACTGCCCGCGCCGCGGATCTCAAGGTCACGCATGGCGATTTTAAACCCCGAGCCGAGCTGCGCAAACTCCTTCATCGCCTGCAGCCGTTTCTCTGCCGTCTCACTGAGCACCTTGTCGCGCCGATAGGTGAAATAGGCAAACGCCATCGCTGCTGAGCGACCCACGCGCCCGCGCATCTGATAGAGCTGCGAGAGACCGAAGCGGTCAGCATCATAGACAATGATCGTATTCGCGTTGGCAACGTCAATGCCATTCTCTATGATGCTCGTCGCGAGCAGGATGTCATAATGTCCCTCGTAGAAGTCCATCATGACCTGCTCCAATATATCCTCGTTCATCTGCCCGTTCGCCGATGCGATCCGCGCCTCGGGGACAAGGCGGAGCAAATGCTCGCGCATACGGTCGATGCTCTCCACGCGATTGTAGATGAAATAGATCTGTCCGCCCCGCGCAAGTTCACGCTCAATCGCACCGCGGATCGTCGCATCACTACTCTCCACCACATAGGACTGGACAGGCAGACGATCTGCAGGTGCGGTCTCGATGATGCTCATATCGCGTGCACCCGCGAGTGACATATGCAGCGTACGCGGAATCGGTGTCGCCGAGAGCGTCAGCACATCGACTCCCGCCGCAAATTCCTTGATCTTTTCCTTCTGGGTGACACCAAACCGCTGCTCCTCGTCCACAATCAAAAGGCCGAGATTTTGAAAGCGCACACGCTTCCGATTGAGAATGGCGTGTGTGCCGATGAGGATGTCCACGCGCCCCCGCTCCACATCGCGCAGCGTCGCCGCCTGCTCCCGCAGCGAACGAAAACGGCAGACCACATCCACCTTCGGCGCAAAGTCGGCAAACCGCGCGGCAAATGTCTGGTAGTGCTGCTGGGCAAGCACGGTCGTCGGCACGAGCACAGCGACCTGATAGCCATCCATTGCCGCCTTGAATGCCGCACGCACAGCGACCTCCGTCTTGCCGAAGCCCACATCGCCGCACAGCAGACGATCCATGGGCTTATCGCTCTCCATATCACGCTTGATCTCGGCGATGGCACGTAGCTGATCCTCCGTTTCCTCGTAGGGAAACGCCTCCTCAAACTCGTGCTGCATGGCATCGTCAGGCGTAAAGGCGTGCCCCCGCGCAAGCTGCCGCGCGGCATAGAGTTCTAGCAGATGATCGGCGATATCCTCCACGGACTTCTGCGCCTTCGCACGCGCACGCGCCCAGTCTGCCGTCCCCATGCGGTGCAGACGCGGCGCAGCCCCCTCTGCACCAATGTATTTTTGCAGAAGCCCCACCTGATCTGTCGGCACAAAGAGCTTATCGTCCCCACCGTACAGGATGCGCAAATAGTCGCGATGAACCCCTGCCACCTCGAGCGTCTCCACACCGAGATACTTCCCGATGCCATGTGATACATGGACAACATAGTCGCCCGGCGCAATCTCACGAAAGTGACGGATGCGTTCCCCCGCGGAGGGTGTTCTGCGCAACTTCGCCTTATGTCGCCCGAAGATGTCCTGCTCCGTGAGTACAGCAACGCGCGCACGGCTCAGTTCAAATCCCGCGCGCAGCGCCCCCGAGGTAACGAGCACCGCCTCTTTTGCCGCTGCACCATCCTGACGCAGTACAACAGCCGGAATCTTCCATCCCGTCAGCATATCGCGCACAAGATTCGCCCGCTCCACGCCGCCCGCGAGAATGAGTACCCGCGTCCCATCCGCAAGATAGCGGCGCAGCTCCCCCTCAAGCAGGGCAAATTGACGCTGGAATGCCGTCATTGGCACCATTTCAAAGCCGATCAGGGCGGCGGGTGTACAGGCGGGAAAGGAACGGCTCATGAGTGCGGCAAAGACTTCATGCCCTGCCGCTCCTGCTGCAGCGAGATCTTCCCATGAGAACAGGCGGGCAGCACGCACCACATCCTCCTGTACGGCATCCGAAAGCGCCGACATAAGGCGGGAGGGCTCGTCAAAGAGCGTCATCCCTTCGCCGCCAAGGTACGTCAAAAAGCACGCCTCCCCCTCATCATCCGCTGCACGCAGCGGCATGACGGAAGCCGTGCCAATATTCTTGATCGAGCGTTTGGTCAGGGGATCGAACTCGCGCATGGAGTCGATCTCTGTATCGAAAAATTCGACGCGAATCGGAGAGAGTGTATTGATCGGAAAGATGTCGACGATGCCGCCGCGTACACTGAACTGCCCGACGTGCTCCACCTCGGGGGCGTGCTCGTAGCCGAGTGCCGCCAATCGTTCGATCAGTGCCTCACGCGGCAGCTGTTCCCCGAGCCGCATAGAGAGTGCCGCACGCGAGAACTCCGCCGTACTCAGCCCCTTCTGCGCCGCCGCCCCGATGTCCGCGAGCACAATGATCGGCTCATGGCGCAGAAGGCGTGCGAGAATGTTCATCCGCTGCGCCGAACGTTCCACGCCCTTTGTCGCACCGGACGCAGCAAAATCCATGCGATCCAGTTCCGGCAGCTCATAGACATCCGCCTCGGGCAGCAGTGCCGCCAGATCCTCCTGCCATCCGCGCAGCGCCTCGC
>CALJPB010000199.1 GCA_937981305.1 uncultured Selenomonas sp. | reverse complement strand
TGTACTTTACGGATACGCATTGGCCGGATTTTACATCGGAGGAGCTGGCTCGTGCGATTGAGGATTTCGCGGGGCGCAGTCGGCGCTTCGGCGGACTGGACAATGAGGAGTAAGTGGGAGGCTGTCTTTGATTACACGGATAATTTCGGGAGCGATCGGCATTGCACTTGCCGCTTATGTGATTCAGCAGGGCGGGATGGTGTTTGTCGTAGGGGCGGCGGTACTTGCCGTACTCGCATGGTTTGAGTTCACACGTGCCTTTTCTCACCGCGGCGGGAATCCGACGGTGCTTTCAGGACTTCTTGGTGTTGGCGGGATGCTCTACGGTGCTTATCACGGACAGACGGACATGATACTGCTTGCACTGATGGCCTCAATCACACTCGCACTCATCACCTCGGTACTTCTGCGTGGGGATGTGTCCGTTCCGGATGTGTGTATCTCTGTAGCGGGCATCGCCTACATCGGGCTGCCGTTTGCACATCTCATTATGCTGCGTGCGCTCTCGGGCGATAGCTTCGTGACACCGATTGAGACGTTCGATCTCGGAACGGCGATGGTCTGGGTCATGTTCATCGGAACGTGGGCAAGTGACAGCTTTGCGTACTTTGCGGGGCGTGCCTTCGGCTCGCACAAACTCGCACCTGCGATCAGCCCGAACAAGACGGTCGAGGGATTTCTCGGCGGTCTTGTCGGCACGATTGCGGCGGTGGCGGGACTCGGCTATGTCCTCCATATGCCGCTCACGCAAATGGCGGGACTCGGTGCGGCGATCGCCGTGCTCGGAACGCTCGGGGATCTTGTGGAATCGCTGATGAAGAGGCATACGGGGATCAAGGACTCCGGGGCGATCATCCCGGGACACGGCGGTATTTGGGATCGCTTTGACAGCGTACTTTTTACAGCACCGCTTGTCTACTACTATACGGTGTACTTCGTACTTCGCTGAAATGGCAATAAAGGAGTTTTGATGTTAGAAAAAATTCTGGCGACGGTATTTGTCTTTGGGCTTCTCGTATTTGTGCATGAGCTGGGACATTTTATTACGGCAAAGCTTACGGGAATGCGGGTGGATGAGTTCGCCATCGGTTTCGGGCCGCGACTTGTCAGCTTTCGTTATGGTGAAACGGTCTACACGATACGCATTGTGCCGCTTGGCGGATTCAATGACATTGCAGGCATGAATCCGGACGATAATGAAGCGGGGGAACGCGGCTACTGCAAAAAGCCGATTCTTTCACGTATGATTGTGATTCTGGCGGGCTCGGCAATGAACGTTATCCTGCCCGTTGTTCTCTTCTTCGGCATCTTTTTCTTTGTCGGGGTGCAGACCCCGAATCCCGCTCCCGTCCTCGGTACGGTGCTCGCGGATAACCCTGCGGCGAATGCCGGGCTGATGGCAAATGACCGCATTGTTGCAATCGACGGAAAGCCGATTGCGACGTGGCAGGAGATGGTGGACGCGATTCGTACGAACCACGGGACAGTGCCTCTGACGATGCAGGTGGATCGTCAGGGGCAGGAACTGACGGTGAGCGTCACGCCACACTATGATGCGGCGCATGACCGCAGCGTCATCGGTATCGTGAATGCATACGAGAGTACGTATCCCGGCTTCTTCCAGTCCGTTTCGATGGCATTTGAACGCACGGCGATGATTGTCGTGATGATGCTCGATGCACTCTACCGTATTATTCTTGAGATGTCAGGCTCGGAGCTCGCAGGTCCCATCGGTGTGGCACAGATGGCGGGGGAGGTTGCCGAGATGGGGATTGTGCCGTTGCTGAACTTTGCGGCACTGCTCAGTTTGAACCTCGCAATTATCAATCTCTTGCCCGTTCCAGCTCTTGACGGCGGTCACTTTCTCACACTCTGCGTGGAGGCGGTACGCGGCAAGCCGCTCAGTCCGAAGGTCATGCACTATGTCCAGAATGCGGGGGTCGGGCTGATCGTTCTGCTCATGCTGCTCGCGATGAAGAATGATGTAATGCGTATCTTTGCAGGAGGCTGACCCTCTCTATGGCGATGTATGAACGCCGCGCGACGCGGCAGATCCACATTGGAAATATTCCCATCGGAGGCGGGGCGCCGATCTCCGTGCAGTCCATGTGCAATACGAAGACGACGGATACGGAGGCGACCGTACAGCAGATCCGCGAACTTGCTGCGGCGGGCTGTGATATTGTGCGCGTTGCCGTACCCGATATGGCGGCTGCAAAGAGCCTCGGCAATATTGTGCAGCAGGTCAAGACACCGCTCGTCGCCGACATCCACTTTGACTATAAACTCGCGCTTGAGGCGATGGCACAGGGCGTTGCCGCGCTGCGCATCAACCCCGGCAACATCGGCGGGACGGAGCGGGTGAAGAAGGTCGTTGCGGCGGCACGCACAGGGGGGATCCCCATCCGCATCGGTGTCAACGCCGGTTCCCTTGACCACAAGCTTCTCATGAAATACGGCGGCGTCACGGCAGAGGCTCTTGTAGAGTCTGCGATGGAGCACGTGCGTGTGTTGGAGGAACTGGACTTCTACGACATGAAGATCTCGCTGAAGGCGCATGATGTGCCGCTGACGCTTGCGGCGTACCGTCTCATGAGCGAGCGTGTCGACTACCCTCTGCACCTCGGCATTACGGAGGCGGGCACGGCAGGCACGGGGATCATCAAGTCCGCGGTCGGTGTTGGCGCGCTGCTCGCGGAGGGCATCGGTGACACGATCCGCATCTCACTGACGGGGGATCCCGTGGTCGAGGTGCGCACGGCGAATGAAATCTTGAAGGCACTCGGCCTCAAGGAATACGGTCCGACGCTTGTCGCCTGTCCGACCTGCGGACGCACGAGCATTGATCTCGTCTCCATTGCGGAAAAGGTCGAGGAGCGTCTGCGTGGCATGGAAGACCCCATCGAGGTCGCCGTGATGGGCTGTGTTGTGAATGGCCCCGGCGAGGCACGCGGTGCGGATGTCGGCATCGCGGGCGGGAACGGCGAGGGGCTGATCTTCCGCAAGGGCGAGGTCATCCGCAAGGTAAAGGAAGAAGAACTGCTTCCAGAACTGTTTCGGGAAATTGATGCAATATTGGAGGAACGCAAATCGTTATGAGAGCTACGAATCTGTACGCGCCCACACTTCGAAATACGCCCGCCGAGGCGGAGATTGCGAGCCACCGGCTCATGTATCGTGCGGGGCTGATCCGCAAGTCTGCGGGCGGTATGTATAGCTATCTGCCGCTCGCGTGGCGCACGATCCGCAAGATCGAGCAGATCATCCGCGAGGAGATGGATGCGGCGGGCGGGCAGGAAATCATGATGCCGATCCTCCAGCCGTCCGAACTCTGGGAGGAGAGCGGGCGCTGGGCTGCGTACGGCGCGGAGATGATCCGTGTGAAGGATCGCCATGCGCGCGAGTTCTGCATGGGACCGACGCATGAGGAGATGATTACGGCACTTGTGCGCGATGAGCTGCGCTCGTACAAGCAGCTGCCCGTGCTGCTCTATCAGATTCAGGACAAGTTCCGCGACGAGCGCCGTCCGCGCTTCGGCGTGATGCGCAGCCGCGAGTTTATCATGAAGGATCTTTATTCCTTTGACAAGGACATCGAGGGGATGAATGAGTCCTACCACAAGATGTCGGTCGCGTACACGAATATCTTCACGCGCTGCGGTCTGGACTTCCGCGCCGTGGAGGCGGACAGCGGCGCGATCGGCGGCGGGCATTCCGAGGAATTCACCGTGCTCGCGCCGGAGGGGGAGTCGCGGATTGCGTGCTGTGATGCGTGCAGCTATGCGGCGAGCGATGAGAAGGCGGCACTGCGTCCGATGGATGCACCCGACGAGGCGGAACTGCCGCTTGAGAAGGTGGCGACCCCACATACGAGTACGATTGCGCTGCTTGCAGAATATCTCAAGATTCCCGTGGAAAAGACGATCAAGGCGGTCGCCTATCAGACGGAGGACGATACCCTCATCCTCGCATTCCTGCGCGGCGATCACGAGGTCAACGAGGTGAAGCTCGCAAACGCTGTTCCGGGCGCACGTGAGCTGCGTATGGCGGATGAGGCAGCGATCTGCGCGGTTGGCGGCTGTCCCGGCTTTATGAGCCCAATCGGCATTGCGAAGGGCACGCATATCGTTGTCGATGAGACGGCGATGCGGATGCACAATGCCGTTTCGGGGGCAAACGAGGCGGATTTCCACTATATGAATGTGAATCCGAAGCGTGACTTTGGGGCGGTGACGGTGGCGGATATTCGCCTTGTCGAAGAGGGGGATGCGTGTCCCGTCTGCGAGCAGGGGCATCTCCACATCGGGCGCGGCATCGAGGCGGGGCAGATCTTTGCGCTCGGCACAAAATACAGCGCGGCAATGGGCGCGACCTTCCTCGACGAGGCGGGCAAGGCACAGCCTTTGCAGATGGGGTGCTATGGCATCGGCGTCGGGCGTACGATGGCGGCGGCGATCGAGCAGAACCATGACGAGCACGGCATCATCTGGCCGCGTGCGATTGCGCCGTATGAGGTCGTTGTCGTCGCGGTCAATGCCAAGGTGGAGGAGCAGCTCGCGTATGCCGAGGAGATCTACGAGGAACTCCGTGCGTCAGGTATCGATGTACTGCTCGATGACCGGCGTGAGCGTGCGGGCGTGAAGTTCAACGACTGCGATCTGATCGGCTATCCTGTGCGCATCGCCATCGGTCCAAAGACGCTTGAAAACGGCAGCATCGAGGTAAAGATTCGCAGGACAGGAGAGCTTGTGAACTTTGCACGCGATACCTATTTGAAGGGCGTGCAGGATATGCTTGCGGCTCTTTGAGAACTTTCAGGGCGGCGTTTTCATGCGTCGCCTTTTTTTTGCGCATATTGAAAAGAATGGTCTTTATTGCTATAATGAAAGCGTAGATTGATACATCATGTTGGAGGTGGTCGCTATGTTTCGTCCATTGCCGTTCAATTTGAAAGAAAATGCCGAAAAGGGACAGGAGATTCTGGGAAAGGCTCTTGAGACCGTGATGGAGCATTCGTTTAATCCGTTTGACAAGGTGGGTGGGATGCTCTTTCCGTTCCGCGTCGATGTGATCGACGGCGAGAATGCATATGAGCTGTTTGCGGAGCTGCCCGGATTTACGAAGGATGCGATTGAAGTCTCCTACAACGAGGACGGCCGCCTGAGAATCAAGGCGGAGCGCGTCGTGCCGGAGGAATCCGAGACGAAGTATCTCTGCCACGAGCGCAAGGTAGGCACGTTCGAGCGTTCCTTCCTCATCGATGATGTGGATGAGGCGGAGGTGTCTGTGTCTTATGAGGCGGGGATTCTCCATGTGATCCTGCCGAAACTAGAGATAAAGAAATCCTGCCGGGTCTTTACGATCCAGTAAGATGAAAGAATGTAGGGATATATGAGCGGAGGGGCATCTATGGCGGAAGATCGTGACTGGGAGCAGTTTAAGCAGAAGCTGAAGGCAAAGACGGAGATTGATCTTGATCTCTACAAAGAACCGCAGATGAAACGGCGGATCAACAATCTGATTACACGCGCAGGCTATAAGGGGTGCGTAGAGTATTTTGATCATGTCTGTGGGAACAAGGATGACTTTGCGGCGTTCATCGAGTATTTGACAATCAACGTATCGGAGTTCTTCCGTACGCCGGAGAAGTTCAGCAAGCTGGAGACAGATGTTATCCCCGACCTCATGACGCGCTCGTCGAAACTCAATATCTGGAGTGCGGGCTGCTCCATCGGTGCGGAGCCGTACTCGCTCGCGATCATCATGAAGGAGATGACCCCGGGGACGCGTCACCGTATTCTCGCTTCCGATCTCGATGTTGAGATTCTGGCTAAGGCGAAGCGCGGTGTCTACACGGCGGATGAAATCAAGAGCATGACACCCGAGCGCCGCCGTAAGTATTTCGATGCGGACGGCGACCATTTCGCCGTGAAGTCCGAGATCAAGAACATGATCGAGTTCAAGCGGCACAATCTTCTCCAGGATAAGTTCGAGACGGGGTTTGACCTGATTCTCTGTCGCAACGTTGTCATCTACTTCACGGATGAGGCAAAGGATCAGCTTTACCGTCATTTCTTTGAGGCATTGAAACCCGGCGGGATCCTCTTTGTCGGTGCGACGGAGTCCATTCTGAACTTCCGCAAGATGGGCTATACCAGCTTTCAGCCGTTCTTCTACCAGCGGCCGCTTGAGTCATGACGGCGGCAGCACTCAGCGAGGAGCAGCGGCTTGCACTTCTCCTGCGCCAACTGAAATGGGCGGAGGAAAAGACGGAGTTCTACCGTGATGCCTTTGTTCGCGCGGACATCCGTGCCGCGTCCGTCACGTCGTTTGCGGAGATGGCAGGTGTGCCGTTTTGGGAAGATGCTGCGAAAGAGGGGGCGGATGCCCCTTTTTTCATGCTTACGCTTCCGCTCTCCGGACTTCTGCGTGTGAGTACTCTGCATGATGATGCAGCGTGCGGCAGCATTCACTGCTATACGCAGGGGGATGTAGCACGGCAGGTACAGACCGCGACCGATCTGCTCACTGCATACGGGGTGAACCGTGCAAGTACGGTGCTTCTGGTGGGCGATTTCACGGACGGTCGGACGCTTGATCTCCAATACGCCCTTGACATGATCGGTGCAGCAGTTCTGCCGTGCACGGGCAGGACTGCTGCGCAGCTGCTCCGTGCGGCGGTGCCGGATACCGTCATCGCATGGGAGTACGAGCTGCCGGCGATTGCAGAGGCAATGGGCGGTCTGAGTCTGAACCGCCTGATTACAATTGGAACGCATCCTGCACCACAGGACTTTGCGCGGGAGATGGCACAGCGCATGGGCGCACGCCACACACATATCTTTACATTGGCACAGATGGGGACTCTGATCGGCGGCGCTTGTTCTGCGGGTGAGGGGATTCATATCGAGGAGCGGCTGTTTTTTGCCGAGGTCGTGGATGATGTTGGGACGAGTTCGCGCGCTGATGGGGCGCGGGGTGAGCTCGTCCTCTCCACCCTTACGGCAGAGGCGATGCCTGTTCTGCGCTATCGGACGGGGCTTTCGGTGCGTTTTGTGCGCGAACGGTGCGGGAGCGTAGATGCGCGGCTGCGCATCATAGAGGAGTGAAAACATGGCAGATGATCGGTTGATTGCGGCACTCGACGTGCCGACACGGGAGGATGCGGAGTGCCTTGTGAAGCAGCTGGGCGACAGCGTCAGCTATTACAAGGTCGGCATGGAGCTGTTCTATGCGCTTGGCGGGGACATTGTGACGTGGCTGAAGGAGCAGGAGAAAAAGGTGTTCCTTGATCTGAAGCTCCATGACATCCCCAACACGGTGGGGAACGGTCTGTGTTCGCTCCTGCGCCTTCGTCCCGATATTCTGAACGTCCACACTGCCGGCGGACTGCGCATGATGAAGGCTGCACGTGAGGCACTGCACGCGGCGGCAGACAGGGAGAGGGTATCCTGCCCAAAGCTGATCGGCGTGACCGTGCTCACGAGCATGGATGCAGAGGACTGGGCGGGGCTCGGACATACGGGTACAATTGCGGACGCGGTTCTGCGCCGCGCACAACTCGCACGGGTGGCGGGACTTGACGGTGTGGTCGCATCCCCTGCCGAGACGGCGGAGATTCGCCGCATCTGCGGAAAGGATTTTTTGATTGTAACGCCCGGCATCCGCCCCACAGGCATCTCCCATGACGATCAGCGGCGCGTGATGACACCGGCGGGGGCAATCCGTGCGGGGGCGTCGCAGATTGTGGTCGGGCGTGCGATCTATGCGGCAGAGGATCCGCGCATGGCAGCAGAGAGTATTTTGAAGGAGATGGAGCCAGTATGATGACGCAGGAGGAAGTACGCGCCCTGCTCGTAAAGACGGGTGCGATTATGGACGGGCATTTCTTGCTGACCTCGGGGCTGCACAGCCCGCACTATGTCGAGAAGTTTAACGTGCTCCAACATCCTGCCTATACGGCGCAGCTCTGTGCGGCGATGGCGGAGAAGTTCAAGGATGCGAACATTGAGACGGTGGTCGGTCCTGTGACGGGCGGCATCCTGCTCGCGCATGAAACGGGAAAGTCACTCGGGACACGCGCGATCTTTACGGAGCGTGTGGACGGGAAGATGACGTTTCGTCGTGGCTTCTCTCTGCGCGAGGGCGAGCGCGTGCTCATCGTCGAGGACATTGTGACGACGGGCGGCTCGATCAAGGAAGTGATCGAGGTCGTCAAGGCGGCAGGTGCAATCCCCGTGGCGGTATCCATGCTCGTTGACCGCAGCGGCGGCAAGGCGAATTTCGGCGACGTACCGCACACGGCACTTCTCACAATGGATGTAGAAACATATGCGCCCGAGAGCTGTCCGCTCTGCGCAAAGGGGATCCCCATGACGAAGCGTGGGCGCACGGGCAAGTAAGAGGCAGAGCCGATGGCTGAGGAATTCACGGAGAAAATTGATGCGGCGCTTGCGGTGTGGGCGGTGCTCGATGAACTTCCCGCCGAGATTGATGGGTTCGTCCTGTCGAAAGTGCGGGAGCAGCGTGAGGCGCAGTACGATTTTTTCCGCTACGATCATGCGGCGGAGCACCGTGCTGTTGTCGGTTTTTATGATGCCGCGACGACTTCGTACAAGCTGCGTGTCGCGATCGGCGTGGTGAGCTTCGCCCTGCCATCCTTTGTCTATGGGGATTTGGAAACGTTTGGGCGTGAACTGCAGCGCAATTTGTCGAACGTGATGCAGGAAATGCACGCGGATACGCTTCAGACCCAGGAACTCCTGCCCATACGTGCGAGCATCGAGACATGGGCATACGGTGCGGAGCTTCCCGAGGAGCTTGAGGGGTATACGCTCTTTGTCCGTCCGTCCGCACCCGCGCAGCTGACGAATGGCTCGTTTCTCGTTGTCGATTATGTGAATTTTGCACGGGGAAATGATGTCGGTATCTATTACAACTGTTATCGGAACGAGTTCTTCGGCGAGTATCATGTGGGCGGAATGCCGTATGTGAGCTATTCGTTTGATGCGGCGGATCTTGAGGAACTGGAACAGCGGCTGAAACTGCATCTCGTGCGCTATCTGCGTACGACGACGGAGCAGTGGGAACAGGAACAGAATGGAACGTGAGGAAACTGTGCAGAGGGATGAGCTGAAGGAACTGCGGACAGCGGTTATGGAGCGGGCGCGTGGGGCGTTTGCACGCATGGATGAGACGGCGGAGATCAATACGCGGAAGGTACTGGACGCTATGCGGGAGTGCCGTGTCTCCGATGCACATTTCGGCGTGAGTGCGGGATATGCGTACAGCGATCTTGGGCGCGAAAAACTGGATGAGCTCTACGCCCGTGTCTTTGGAGCAGAGCGGGCGCTCGTGCGGACGCAGTTCGTCTCGGGGACGCACGCACTCGCAACGGTGCTGTTCGGCATCCTTCGTCCCGGCGATCAGCTCGTCTCGATTACGGGGACGCCGTATGATACGATGCAGACCGTCATCGGGTGGGCGCATGAGAGCGTCGGCTCCCTGAAGGAGTTTGGCGTAGACTACGATGAGCTGTCCATGCGGGACGGTCGTGTGGACATGGACGGCATCGACCGCATTGTGACGGCGCGGACGAAGGTTGCACTGGTACAGCGTTCGCGTGGCTACAGTGAGCGCGAGCCGCTCAGCATCGAGGATATTCGTGCGGTCAGCGCAAGGATCAAGGCGGTGAATCCCAACTGCATCGTATTTGTTGACAACTGCTATGGTGAGTTTGTCGATACTGTCGAACCGACGGAAATCCCAACGGTCGATATTATGGCGGGCTCGCTCATCAAGAACCCCGGCGGCGGCATTGCACCGACGGGTGGTTATATCGCGGGGCGCAGTAAGCTCGTGGAGATGGCATCCTATCGTCTGACCGCGCCGGGGATGGGGGATGAGCTCGGCGCGAGCCTCGTCTCGAACCGTCTGCTCTTTCAGGGGCTTTTCCTCGCGCCGCACGTCGTGGCGCAGGCGCTCAAGGGCGCAGTCTTTGCCGCAGGAATCTTCGAGGGACTGGGCTGCCGCACGTTCCCGCGCTTTACAGATGCGCGCAGCGACATCATACAGGCGATCGTACTCGGGGACGCGGAGCGGATGAAGGCGTTCGCGCGTGCGATTCAGGCGATGTCGCCCGTGGATTCGTTCGCCGCGCCCGAGCCGTGGGATATGCCGGGCTATGCCGATCAGATCATCATGGCGGCGGGGACGTTTGTGCAGGGGGCATCAATTGAGCTGAGTGCGGACGGCCCCATGCGTGAGCCGTACTGCATCTATCTGCAGGGCGGACTGACATTCGAGCACGCGGCACTCGGTGTGATGGCGGCGGCGGAAGCGATCCTTTGATGATAGTATCAAATATTTTGGAGTTCACTGCTCATCCGTGCGAACTCCACGCAAACACTTAGTTGCGCAAGCGGTCGCGTTCTCGTTCGCCTAAATACCTGCGGATTTCTTAAACGCGCTTCGCTTGAACGAAAGAAATCCGCAGGGGGCGAGTCGAACGC
>CALJPB010000198.1 GCA_937981305.1 uncultured Selenomonas sp. | reverse complement strand
AGACATTCCATCAACAACAATATCTTCTACAGGTTTCTCTGTTTCCCCACCGAAAACCTTTCGCAATGCATCCGTGTCTTTCTCTGCGTCAAATGTCCAAACAAGACGCCGAAACTGCGGGCTTTCTGCATTCTGCATCTCGCTCAGATCATAGACGTAGGAAACACTGCTGCCGTCCTCATTCAGCACAGGAACACCCTCTGCCCCCTCCTGCAATCGTGCACCAAGACGCTGCCATAGTGCCTCATCCGCGTATGCACGACCCGCAGCGGGCGCGTGGAAAAAGAGAGCAATCTGCCGTTCAATCGGCTGCCTGTAATGTGCAGCCATTGAACCAAGAAAGTCACGAAAGCGGTTTTTGTTGTGGCGCAGCTCGTTTAAGAATCGTTCCTTCTCATCGATGAGTGTATGTACCGTTACCATCTGCGTGCCTCCTGTCATACATTTGTCTCTATTGTAAAGTCATGCAGAATGAAAAAACTGCACATTTTTCTAAGTGCATGGATTTACCACCGGACATCATGTATAATTTTGATAGATAGGATAGGCAGAGAAGGAGGACTTTCTATGCAGGTAAATAGCAATGCAATTCATGTGAATCCCGATCGTCCGGAATTTATCGGAGGCGAGGTTATTACGCAAGATCAGGCGGTCGATATGTTCGGTCATGACTTCGGATTCCCAAACACCTACGCAGAGCATGAGATTCCAAGCGACGACGAGATTGCGGAAATGATTGAAGAACAGGCGCAGCAATGGGCACCGGAGGTCAAAGAAACGCACTGAAAAACACCTGCTTGCGGGAGATTCCCGTAAGCAGGTGTTTTTTGTGCTGTCTTGTTATATGTCAGCGTATTTGTCGGTGAGAAGAATCTTTTGAACAATCCCCTTCTGATCTACTTGCAGGACAAGGAAACGTATCCCTTCCTTTCCATTGGAAAGAGTAACACCAAATCCGTCAAGTGGTGATACATACTTTTTTTCACCAGATTTATCAGATGGTTGTTCCTTCAAGTTGTTAAATATCTGCTGCACATCCGCAATCTTCATGCCGACGTGGATGCCGGAGGGCATAACGAGTGCACCGTTCGTACTCTCGATGGTCTGAACAAGAGGATTCCATGCACCATCTTCCATGATGTTGTAGGTGATGACAAATCCCTGCCCGTAATAATCAACCAGATATGCAGGGTGATTATAGTTGCCTATCCGTATTGTTTTTTCGCTGTCCGGCTCACCGTAGATGCTCCGCACATAGCTGAGATCATTGCCGGGAGCAATGCCGGCGATCGCGACATCATCCACGGTCATTGCACGCGGCGCAGCGAGAGCAGTCCCCATAAAGAGCACCATGACCAGAGCGGTCATACACAAAATGTTTCGATACAAGAAAATCCCTCCTATTCATTCTCTGTAAAACTACCGCGCTCCTCTGCCGCGCTCCTCCTTGGGAAAGAACTGTTCGTATGCGTGCAGCGTTTCCTCCACCCGAGCGCGACTGACGTATGGTGCACAGTCGCGTACAATACGTTCGCGCTCATGATGTGTAAGATCACGCGAGAACTCTTCGCGAAAGAGTTCGGAAGGATC
>CALJPB010000197.1 GCA_937981305.1 uncultured Selenomonas sp. | reverse complement strand
GGTCTATCTTTTTTATGAATGGACGGTTGCATGGTGGGGAATTCCTGCCATATCAACATTTGGTGCGGTCTTTTTCGGCTGCGGCGTCTATGTCGCGGCGATGATTCTGTTGCGCGGCCTCATAGAGGATGATTTGCGCCGCCTTCCGATGATTGGTGCGGTCAGCATCCGTTTCTTGCAGCGAATTGGAGTTTTTAAGGCATGAAAAAGCTAGGGCTGATCTACAACCCCGTTTCGGGTCATGCACTTTTCAAGGGAAAACTGGATTTCCTGATTGATATGTTTCAACGTCATGGAATTGTGCTCTGCCCCTATCGCACGCGTGGGGGAGGGAAGGACAACCTTGGATACTTCCTCCGTGAGATGTGCCCGAACGGTGTGCTCGCCGCAGGAGGTGATGGTACGGTACATGCCGTCGTGAATGCCATGCTCGCATCGGATATGGATGTCCCGCTCGGCATTCTCGGCAGCGGTACGTCCAACGACTTTGCGACTCATCTCGGGATCAGTGACTGGGAGGCGTATGTCGAGCGGATTGCCGCAGACGAGGCACGCCGTGTTGATCTGGGGCGGATCGACGGGACGGGGCAGTACTTTGTCAATGTCGTCAGCGCGGGAATGCTGACGGGGATTGCCCATGAGGTAAAATCAACCTATAAAAATGCACTGGGCAAGGTCGCGTACTATTTGAAAGGAATTGGTGAGATTCCGCGTCTGCGCTCCTTCTCTGTTCGTATTACGGCAGATGATGCAGAGTATGATGCGGATGTGTTCCTGTTTGTCATTGCAAACAGCCCCGTGGTTGCGGGGATGAAGCAAATCGGTCACGGGATTTCCATTGACGACGGTATGCTCGACCTTCTTGCCGTCAAAAAAACAGGTCTGCCGCAGTTTATGTCTGTTGCGGCAGACCTGTTTGCCGGAAAACCGGTGACGGAGCGGGAAAATATCCTGCACATTCGGGCAAAATCCTTCGAGATTCACGCAGAGGAAGATCTTTACAGCGATATTGACGGAGAATGCGGCCCGCGCCTTCCTCTGCGCGTACGGACAATACCGCTCACACTTTCCGTCTACTGCTGATCGGCTCAGTGTATTCCGAGGTAGTGGTTGACGAACTGCTGCGCCGTGCGTCCGCTGCGTCCGCTGTGTGTCATCTCCCAGCGAAGCCCTGCGATGCGCAGCTCCTCGGGCGAGAGGTGAATCCCTTTTTGTGCGAGCATATGATCGATGATTGCCAGATATTCCTCCTGATCCGGTGTATGGTAGTGGATGATTAGTCCGAAACGATCCGAAAGGGATACGGTTTCGTTGATTGTGTCATCGCGGTAGAGCTCATCCTGCTCGCGGTCGCGCCATGTTTCGCGTATGAGATGGCGGC
>CALJPB010000196.1 GCA_937981305.1 uncultured Selenomonas sp. | reverse complement strand
ACCGTTTGCGTAACTAAGCGTTTGCGTGGAGTTCGCACGGGGCACTCCATTTATCATAGAACCTAAAAAAGGGGGGACAGGAGATGACGCTGCGGCTGAACAAGCTCTATCGGCGCACGATGAAGCAGGTTTCACGGAGTTTCGTGAACGGGCTGCTCGTCCTCGTGCCTGTCATCATCACGCTGCTCGTCATCGAGTGGACGCTGCGGTTTACCGAAGGGGTACTCGGGCAGTATCTGCCCTTTTATTTCCCCGGCATGGGCATCATCACTCTCATCCTTGTGATCTACGTTGTCGGCTGGGCATCGACAAACTGGGCACTCGCAAAGATCATCTCGCTCGGTGAGACGCTGATTGGGACGATCCCGTTCGTGAAGTTCATCTACACGAGCGTGAAGCGGCTCTCAGAGGCGGTGCTCGACTCGAGCAGCAATTTCAAGCGCGTCGTCCATGTGCCTTATCAGGGCGGGCGTGCGCTCGGTTTCGTGATGGCGGATCTGCCGCCGCGCTTCCAAGCGGCGATGGGAGGTGGCTATGTCTGCGTTTTTGTTCCGTGGAGTCTCAATATGACCTCGGGGACGACGCTGCTCGTTCGGGAGGAGGACGCTGTGACCATCGACATCCCGAAGGAGGAGGCACTCCGGTATATGCTGACGGCGGGTGCGGTGATGCCGCTCGACGAGGTGAAAAAAAAGACGGCGAAAGACAAGACCGCAGGAGCTGCACAGGGGGCAGAGGTGTAGATGGCGCTCTATGGAGCGGAGGGCATCGTGCTCGGCGCACGCAACTGGGGAGAGGCGGACAAGGTCATGACGATCTTTACGCGTGAGCGCGGAATCGTGCGTGCTGCCGCGTTCGGCTGCCGCCGCCCGCGCAGCCCGTTGGCGGGGGCAATGCAGATGTTTGTTCATGCTGACTTGCAGTTTGCCGAAGGCGGGCGGCTCGAAACGGTCAAGACGGCGAGCGTACGCAGCCATCATGCAAAACTTTCCATCGATCTCACAGCACTTTCCTATGCGACCTTTGTCGCAGAGGTCATTCGTGAGTTTGTGCCGGAAGGGGTTGCGGATGCGACGTTCTTTGACCGCCTCGGCGCGATTTTGACGGCATTTGAGACGCGCAATCCGCGGGTGACGGCACTCGCCGCCGTTCTTCAGACGCTCGCGGCAGCAGGCCTCCGGCAAAGCTATGAGCACTGTCTGCACTGCGGTACCCGGATTGTGGGAGATGCGTTCTTTCTTGCGCGCGAGAGCGGTGTGCTCTGTGCAGACTGCCATACGCCGGAGGCAACAGCATTTCCTGCGGAATTGCGTACGGTGCTTGTCACCCTTGAACAGATCGACTGGGAGCATCCGCCCGCACTACAGCTGCGCGGCAGTACCCTGATGGCGGCAGAGTCCATTGTACTTGCGCATGTGCAGGAGCTCGTCGGACATCCCCTGCGTTCACTCTCCTTTTTGACCCAATTGGAGTGACTCTTTGTGAAAGATTTAGGGTGCGATGAAAAAATAGTCCTAAAAAAAAAGGAAAAGTGATGATGACGGCGAAAGTATATCAGGTAGTCATATGCTCGTGATTTTTCCTGCGCGCAGAAACTGACGAAATGGGAACGGAGGGAAAGCCTGTCATGATTATGCTGACGAAGTTCAACTCCAAGACGAACAAAAAAGGGGAGTTTGTCCTCAACGCCGAGATCATAGAGAGCATTGAGGAGACACCGGACACCGTGGTAACGCTTACAAATGGGAAGAAGCTGATCGTCGAGGAGCCGATGGAGGAGATTGTGCGCCGCACAATTAAGTATCGGCGTGCACTTCATCAAAATTAGTTGGCGAAATTCCATTCCTTTGGTATAATGGAGAGAACGGTGTTCCTCTACATGGCAAGGGAGTGCCTGTGTGTGGAGCCGCTGCGGCTTCGTGGTCATTTTTAGGGAGGGAATAAACTCATGGCGGAGGAAAAGGAAGAACAGGCGGCTGAACAGCCAAAGCAGAAATCGCCCATGCTCATGATGATCGTTGTCGTCGTTGTGGCGGTTCTTGTCGCAGTGGCAGCCGCCGGCGGTATCTCGTACTACATCTTTTCGCAGACGGAGACATCGTCACATGCCGAGGATGGCGGCGGGAGCAAGGCGAATCACGACCCCGGGGTGTTCTATAAGCTCGGAGATCCAAAGGAAGGCGTTCTCGTCAATGTCGGCGGAGGGCGTGCAGGAAAGTTCCTGAAGGCGGGGATCGTTCTCGAACTGAATCCTGGCAAATCGGACAATGTCGTGGATGGCAAGGTCGCCTCGGTTGCAGAGACGAAGATCCTCGACACGACAATGCAGTTCCTGCGTGCAGCACCGCTCGAAGAGTTTGACGCATCCAAGCAGGATGCGCTCAAGAAGCAGCTGAAGGACGCGCTCAATGATCGTCTGGGTCAGGGCTCTGTTTATGATGTTTACATCACGAGCTTCCTGCTGCAGTAAGTAAGATGAATCACTGCACAATGGGAAGGGGGAAGAGTCTTGGCTGAGGACGTACTGTCTCAATCCGAAATAGATAAGCTGCTCTCGGCTCTTTCGGATGGCTCGGTTTCCGCCGAGGAAGTCAAGGCGGAAGAAGAGGAACGCAAGGTCAAGGTCTATGACTTCAAGCGGCCGGACAGGTTCTCAAAGGATCAGATTCGAACGCTCTTCATGCTGCATGAGAGCTTTTCGCGTCTCCTGAACACCTACCTTTCGGCAAGTCTGCGCACGATGGTCGAGATCGAGGTGGTATCGGTCGAGCAGATGACCTATCAGGAGTTTGTTCAGTCGATGGCAAACCCGTCTGTGATCGGTATTCTTGCGCTTCCGCCGCTCAAGGGGAATATCATTGTCGAGGTCGGTACGGATGTGGCGTTTGCCTACATCGACCGCGTCTTTGGCGGGGAAGGGAAATCCGGTCTGAAGTCGCGTGCACTGACGGATATTGAGACGGCGGTAATGCGCCGCTTTATTGATACGGTCACCAATTATTTCAAGGAAGCATGGAGCAACGTGGTGGAGTTCCGTCCGAACTTCGAGACGATGGAAACGAATCCGCAGTTTGCGCAGATCGTCCCGCCCAGCGATATGGTCGTGCTTGTCACGATTCACATCAAGATGGGCGATGTCGACGGCATGATGAACATCTGCATTCCCTACTTGGTTCTTGAACCTGTCATGTCGAAACTCACCACATCGTTTTGGGTGGCATCCTCTGTGGATAAAGAGAGTTCCCCTGAGCAGGTGGCAGAGCTGCAGCGTAAGATTGAACGTACAAAAGTGTCCTTCTCCGTGGAACTTGGTTCGATTGACATCACGATCAACGAGTTCCTGACGCTCGGGTTTGGGGATGTTCTCCAACTCGATACGCTGACGAAGGATGAGCTTATCTGTTACGTTGGTTCCAACGCGAAGTTCCGCGCACACCCGGGAACGTCCGGAAAACGTATGGCGGTGCAAATATCC
>CALJPB010000195.1 GCA_937981305.1 uncultured Selenomonas sp. | reverse complement strand
CACCGAGGATGAGGAGCATGAGCAGCAGATTACCGACCGTATGCGGGTCATCTACACGGGGGCGGGCGAGACGGCGGACAGCTGCATCGAGCGCCTTGCCTATACGGCAGTACGCGCGGGACGCGAGGTACACGTCGTCACCTCGGACGGCGCGGAGCAGAGCGTCATCCTCGGTGCGGGCGCCTACCGCATCACCTCACCGGAGCTGCGCCGCTCTGTGAAGAAGGCAAAGAAGCAGATGAAAGCTGAGTTTATGAATCCGCACATTCAACCACTCGCCCGCAGCGAACTGCATGAGCGCATCGACCGTGATACGCTTGCGCGGCTCGAAGAACTGCGGCGGGGAACATAGAAACGCAACAAAAAACTCTTTGAACCAACGACGGCTCAAAGAGTTTTTTCATGTACAATTTACCACCGCTTTGTCTTGCGCCAGAACGAGGGGCGCAGCAGGATGAGCAGGGTAAAGATTTCAAGACGGCCGAGCAGCATGGTAATGCACAAAACCGCCTTGACGAAGTCCGAGAGCGGTGCATAGGTGGAGGTCGCGCTCACAATGCCGAATGCGGGGCCGATGTTGCCGAGCGTTGTGATAGCGACAGCGACCGCATCGAACGGGAGTAGTCCATCCATTGTGAGGAGAAATGCCGTCACAAAGATGATCGTGAGGTAGAGGAAGAAGAATGTCCCCACGCGCAGCAGCATCGCACTGTCCACATGTGCGCCCCCGAGTGAAATGTCGACAACGCGGTGCGGGTTCAGCTTTTGGAGGATCACGGCGCGTGCATTGCGAACAAGGAGAATGATGCGTGCGACCTTGATGCCGCTCGCCGTCGACCCTGCACAGCCGCCGATTGTCATGAGGAGGAGCAGCAGCAGCTTTGAGAATGTTGGCCACGTTTCAAAGTCCGCTGAGACAAAGCCTGTCGTCGAGAGCGATGTCACTTGAAAAATAGCAAAGCGTACGGCTGCCGTAAAATCCATCCCCATTTCTACGATGAGGTTCAGAGCGATGAGCAGTACCGCCATAAGAATCATGCCAAGGTAGGTGCGGAATTCCGTATTGCGGAGAATGACAAGCGGCCCCTTGACCCATGCGCGATAGTAGAGGGAGAAGCTGCCGCCTGCGAGAAACATAAAGAGCGCAGTCCAGAGCTCAAATGAGAGGCTGTGAAAGTGCATTGTGCTGTCATCGTATGTCGAGAAACCGCACGTTCCAATCGTGGACATTGCGTGCGTGACGGCAATGCTGAACTCCACGCCGCAGCACATAAAGATAAGGGTTGTGATTGCTGTAAATACAAGATAAATCTTAAAGAGTGCCATTGTCATGTCGCGCAGACGAGGCATGACGCGATCCATCGTCGGGCCTGCCCCCTCTGCGTTATACATATAGATCGTACTTGCACCGGACTGTGGCAGGAGCGCGATAAAAATGACGATGATGCCAAGCCCGCCGATCCACGCCGTCATCATCCGCCAGAAGAGAATACTGTAGGGGAGATGTCCGAGGGAGGAAAAGACCGTCGCACCTGTCCCCGTGAACCCGGAGATGCTTTCAAAGAGTGCGTCGAGAAAGCCGAGGTAGTCGCCGAGGAGGTAGGGGAGCATCCCTAGAAATGTTCCTGTAAACCATCCGAACGCTGTAATGGCAATGCCCTCGCGTGCCGTCAGTTCCTCGGCAGGTTTTCCATAGCGGCGAAATCCGACACCGAGGAATCCACTGACGAGGACGGACAACATGAATGCCTCGCGGCTCGGCTCATTACCCACAATCGCCAGTATGAGCGGAATCACGAGAGCCGCCGTCATCGCGAATGAAAGACGTGAGAGAATATAGTTGACCGTGTAGATGTTCATAGATTGTTACCATTTATGTGCCGTATCTTCAAAGAGCGTACCGAGGAAGAGGAAGAACGCGAAGATTTCAATACGACCGAGGATCATCAGCAGACTGCATATCATCTTTGTCCATGCGGGCAGCATCGCCGCCGTATCAAGATCCGTGAGCGAGGCGACACCGCCCGTCGTCGTGAGACACGAGACTGTCAGTGCAATCGTCTCGATGGGGCTGAGCCCGGCGAGGGCAATGATGAGACTGCTGAGGGAGAAGACGGCGGCGGAGATGAATGCGAGCACGAGAATCCGTCCCGCAGAGTGTAGAGGTACGATCCCGCCGCCCTGCCGAACGGCGAATACCATGCGCGGATGGAGCGTGCGCAGCAGCTCCGTCCATGCGAGCGTAAGGAGGACGAGTACACGCGAGATACGAAAGCCCCCCGCAGCTGATCCCATGCAGCCGCCGATCACCGCGAGCAGGATGAGCAGCAGCTCCGAACCGCTGTGAAATGGAATCTCCTCCTGCAGCATGAGCCCATTCGTCGAAAGAAAGGAGATGGCGTAAAAAAAGCCGTAACCGAGTGCGTCCGTAACCGTCTGTGTGCCGTGCAGGATCGGCAGAATGGAAAGCAGTGCTCCCGCACAGAGGAAGAGCGAAAAAAAGGAGCGCAGCTCCATGTGACGCGAGAGTGCCACTCCGGGCCTGCGGCGCAGCATTTGCCAGAGCGTGAGCAGCGGAAGTGCGGAGAGCAGGGCGACCAGCCCCGCACCGAACAAGAGCGGCGGTGTTGGCGGAAGTCCGCCCGTGATCGGTCCGGCTCCCGAGGAGATCGTAAAGAGTGCGAGGATGAGCGCGGGAAAGATTTCGTCGCCCGCTGCGAGGTAGATCATGACGGCAAGGCATGTGATCGCAATGTAAATCAGCGTCATCTCACGCATGGGGCGCGTCATACGGTTCCAGAGGGGACTGAAAAGTCGTTCCTGTCTCACGTTGAAATCTACGCCGAAGCATCCACCGACGACGGGAAGAACCGTCACCAGAATCACGACAA